>NZ_JADYVV010000059.1:0-59319 GCF_020194035.1 Bradyrhizobium sp. BRP56 | reverse complement strand
CCCTCGCGACTGTTCGGGTTCAATGGAACAACGGACGGGGCGCCGCGCTGAGGTCCGGGCTTCAAAGCCCTGGGATGAAGCGGTCTCCCGTCCGTTACCGCACCGGACACTCTATCCGATCCAGTGCGTCGTGGCTTACAAGGATGACGGTATCCTCTATCCACGTTATCGCGAGCGAAACGAAACAATCCCATCCTCTGCCGTCGATCCCCGAATATTTTCTTCGGCTTTTCGGAATTTGACTTGACGGCAGACCCAACTCAGATGTTCAATATGCCCGTCTCACCCGATCGAGGGGCGCTTCGCGGTCGTCACGAACGTGGGTCGAGATGCGGTGGACGCCGATTGCGCAACTGACGAGTGCGCATGCGGCGGACGACGAAATCGTGCAGGCCTGACGCCCTAGCGGCAGGTGTCTTTTCACATTGCGCGATGCGCGTTGTGAAGACGGTGACAACAAAGCCCAGTCTCGCCGGGGAGAGCACGTATAAGCCGTAAGCCATCGCGCAGGGAAAGCCGGATTGCTCCGGTTACACCTGTGGTCCTACCCCCGAGCTTACTACCCATTGCTCGGGGCCCATGGGTGCGATCGGCACCCGGCTTTCCCTGCGCCCTCTGTTCTCAGAGCGGCGAAACGAAGAGCAAAGCTCGGACAGTTCATGTCGCGAGAATGCGGATGTATGACTCACATACCGCGCCACACACGCATCGTCGTCCCGGCGAGGGCCGGGACCCATAACCACCGAAGCAAATTGCTATGCACTCTTGCAACGGCGGTCCCGCCTACAACATTCGCCGCGGCGTATGGGTTCTCTGAGTCCAGCGGCGCGAACGCGCCATTGTCCATCCAATCGGTTCATCGACTGATGTCGCGCGAATGCGAACGTGTAGCCTACACGCCAATGCTGACACGTAGCTTACAGCTGGTCCCTGTCGGGCGGGTCTCACCGTCGCATCGACGACGGATGACTTCCTCAGCCGCCGCATGCTACTCCACCGCGGCGCCGACCGGCGGTCCACCCGGCGGGCGGTGCAGGAAGGTGATCGATGCATAGGCGCCGACCCACGAGCCGAGGGCAGCGAAGGCGACGTAGAGCCAGTTTTCGGTGTAGCTGATCACCGCGTAGGAGGACAGCACATACCAGACGCTGCTCCAGGTCGCCGCCGGCACGCGCTTGCGCGCCACGACCGCCGAGGTGAACATGACATAGACCGCGTCGGTCGCTGCGGTCGCAAGGAAGACAGCGCCGGCGGTGAGAGGATCGATGGCAGCCATTGCAACTCCTGTGTGGGTCAGGCAGAGCTGGATATAAGCAGGGCCGGAAATGATGGTTGGGATCGGGCACCGCCTTTTTGTCATCATGCTCGGGCATAGAATAATCGCAAACGGGTATGCGCATGCAGGACATTCGTGAAATCCTTTCCGATGTCTGGACCGGCGCCGGCGGCGCGCCGGCCGCGCTCGATGCGGTCACATTGACCGGCAACGAGCCGCAGCTGCCGTCGTCGTTTCGGGTCGCAGCCGCAGCGCAGGCGCCGATCGCAGCAGCCGGCCTTGCCGCGGCCGAGATCTGGAAGGCCCGCAGCGGCGAGCAGCAAGAGGTCGCGGTCGACATCCGCCATGCCGTCGTCGAATGCCGCAGCGAGCGCTATTTGCGCGTCGACGACAAGCCGCCGCCGCCGGCCTGGGACAAGATCGCCGGCGTCTATCGTGTCAAAGACAACCGCTTCGTCCGCCTGCACACCAATTTCCCGCATCATCGCGACGCCGTCTGCAAGGTGCTCGGCTGCAGCGCCGAGCGTGACGAGGTCCAGGCCGCACTGCTGCAATGGGACGGCGAGGCGTTCGAGACCGCGGCCTACGCCGCCGGCGGCGTCGTCGCCTTGATGCGCTCGCACGACGAGTGGTCGGCGACGACGCATGCCAAAGAACTGGCAAAACTGCCGCTGATCTCGATCGAGAAGATCGGCGAGGCCGCACCGAAGCCGTGGCCCGCGGGCAACCGGCCGCTGGCCGGCATCCGTGTGCTCGATCTGTCGCGCGTAATCGCCGGTCCCGTCGCCGGCCGCACGCTCGCGGCGCATGGCGCCGACGTACTCCTGATCTCCGGTCCCGATCTGCCGGCGATCCCCTGGCTCACCATCGACACCGGCCGCGGCAAGCTCACGAGCTTCCTCGAACTGCGGAGCGAGGAGGGGCGGGGTGTGATGCAGGGGCTGTTGGCGCAGGCCGATATTCTCTCGCAGGGCTATCGGCCGCAGGCGATCGCGCGGCTCGGCTTCTCGCCGGAGGAAGCGGCGCGGATCAATCCCGGGATCGTCTATGTGACGCTGTCGGCCTACGGCCATGCCGGCCCGTGGGCCGGGCGCCGCGGCTTCGACTCGCTGGTGCAGACCACGACCGGCTTCAATTATGCCGAAGGACAGGCGGCCGGCACAGATGGGCCGAAGGAATTGCCGGCCCAGATGCTCGACCACGCCACCGGATATTTCATGGCGTTCGGTGCCATGATGGCGAAGGCCCGCCAGGCCCGCGAAGGCGGCAGCTGGCACGTCCGGGTATCGCTGGCGCAGACCGGACGCTGGCTGTGGAATCTCGGCCGCCTCGAAGGAGGCCTTGCGACCGAGGACCTGACGGCGGATGTGGTGCAGCCCTTCATCGAACGGCTGCCGTCCGGCTTTGGCACGCTGAGCTCGGTTCGGCATGCCGCCGTGCTGTCCAGCACACCGGCCCATTGGTCCCGTCCGGCCATGCCGCTCGGCAGCCACCCTCCGGAGTTTCCTGCCCCGGAGTTTCCCGGATGAGACATTCAGCTGCCGTTCAGGCTATGCAAACTTTAACGACAGGCATCGCCGAAGGGCGATTTTTAGGTTGTTTGAGACGCCAATTCAGCACTATTAGCGCACCGCTGGGGCCGTCCCGCCGGATGCTGCAACGATTGCCCCCGCGGACCGCATGGTGAAAGAGTTTACCAAGAGAATGCAGAGCTTTAGCCGCCCGCGCCTAGTCGTGGCCGCGGCGCTGCTGGCGGTTGCCTGCGCGGGTGCCTATGGCTACACGCGTTTCGGCTCGGAAAAGCAGACATCTTCGGAAGTCTCCAGCCAGTCCCGCAAGGGCGGCGCGCGCTATGCGCCGTCGGCGGCCGAGTGGGCCAGCCTGACCTTCCAGACCGTGAGCGAGCACACCTTCCGCTCCGAGCTGGTGACCGAGGGCAAGATCGGCATCGATGAGGACCGCTCCACCCCGGTCTACTCGCCCTATACCGGGCGCGTCACCCGCCTCATGGTGCGGCCGGGCGATGCCGTGGTGAAGGGCCAGCCGCTGTTCGTGATCGAGGCGGCCGACACCGTGCAGGCACAGAACGACTACATCGCGGCGATGACCGGCCTCAACAAGGCGCAGTCGGCGCTTGACCTGGCGCAGATCCAGGAGAAGCGCGCCAAGGATCTGTCCGAGGGCAAGGCGATCCCGCTGAAGGACTATCAGCAGGCCCAGACCGCGCTCGTGCAAGCGCAGAACGATGCGCGCTCGGCGCAGACGCTTTTGGAAGCGGCGCAGAACAAGCTGCACATTCTCGGCTTCGGCGACGACGACATCACGACGCTGCGGCAGAAGGGCCGCCTCAATCCGGAGACGACGGTGTTCGCGCCGATCGGCGGCACCGTGGTCCAGCGCAAGGCCGGTCCCGGCCAGTATGTCTCGACCGGCGCCAGCGACCCGGTCTACGTGATCGGCGATCTGTCGACGGTCTGGCTGATCGCCTTCGTCCGCGAATCCGACGCAGACAATGTCGCGGTCGGCCAGGACCTCACCTTCAGCGTGATGGCGCTGCCGGGCAAGACGCTGAACGCCCGGGTCAACTATGTCGCCGCGGCGATCGACGCGACCTCGCGCCGGCTCCTGGTCCGCGCCACCATCGACAACGTCGACAAGCGGCTGAAGCCCGAGATGTTCGCCAATGTGACGCTGTATTCGAAGGGCGATCACCCGGCAGTCGGGGTGCCGAAGCAGGCGCTGATCTACGAGGGCGACCAAGTTCGGCTCTGGGTCGCGAGGGCCGACGACAAGACCATCGAGCTGCGCCAGATCAAGCCCGGCCTCATCAATGGCGACCTCGTCGAGGTGGCCGGCAACCTCAAGCCGGGCGAGCAGATCGTGACGAAGGGAAGCCTCTTCATCGACCGCGCCGCATCAGGCACCTAAGCGCATGATCCGGAAAAGCGGGAAGCGGTTTTCCCTCGCGACAAACGCGCAACGCGTTTGCGCGGAGATCACGCTCAATAAGAAAATTCCCTTCCAGTTGAAAGCGCCGATCTGAATGGATCGCCTCGTCGCCCTTGCCGTCAATCGCCGCTACTTGATGGTGGCCATGTTCGTGGCCGTCCTCATCGGCGGCCTGCTCGCGTTCAGGCAGCTCAATATCGAGGCCTATCCCGATCCGACCCCGCCGATGGTCGACATCGTGACGCAGAGCCCGGGCCTCTCGGCCGAGGAGATCGAGCGCTACATCACGATCCCGATCGAGACCCAGGTCGCCGGCATCAAGAACCTCAAGACCATCCGTACCATCTCGCTGTACGGCCTTTCCGACGTCAAGCTGCAGTTCTCCTTCGACTACACCTATGACGAGGCGCTGCAACAGGTGCTCAACCGCCTGTCGCAACTCGCGCCGCTGCCCGGCAACGTGCTGCCCGGCATCTCGCCGCTCAGCCCGATCGGCGAAATCTTCCGCTACCGCTTGAAGGGACCGCCGAACTACAGCGTGCTCGACCTCAAGACGCTGCAGGACTGGGTGCTGCAGCGGCGCTTCCGCGCGGTGCCCGGCGTGATCGATGTCACCGGCTGGGGCGGCAAGACCAAGACCTATGAGATCCAGGTCGACTTCAACAAGCTGGTCGCCAACGGCCTGACGCTGCCGCAGGTGCTGCAGGCGGTTTCCAACGCCAACATCAATGTCGGCGGCAACACCGTGAACATCGGCTCGCAATCGGCCGTGGTGCGCGGCGTCGGCCTGATCCGCTCGATCGACGACCTCGCCAACACCATGGTCTCGCAGTCCGGCGGCAATCCGGTGCTGGTGCGCGACATCGCCCATGTCACGATCGGCGAGAAGCCGCGGCTCGGCATCGCCGGCCTCGACAATGACGACGACATCGTGCAGGGCATCGTGCTGATGCGCCGCGGCGAGCAGAGCTCGCCGACGATCTCCCGCGTCGAGCAGCTCGTCCACGACATCAACCATTCCTCGATCCTGCCGCCCGGCGTGAAGATCGAGCGGATCTACGACCGCAAGGACCTGATCGAGCTCACCACCCACACCGTGCTGCACAACATGGTGGTCGGCATCCTCCTGATCGTGCTGTTGCAGTGGATCTTCCTCGGCGATCTCCGCAGCGCGCTGATCGTCGGCGCGACGATCCCGTTCGCGCTGTTCTTCGCCGTGATCATCCTGGTGCTGCGCGGCGAATCCGCCAATCTGTTGTCGGTCGGCGCGATCGATTTCGGTCTGATCGTCGATGCCACCGTGATCATGGTGGAGGCGATCTTCCGCCGGCTTTCGCAGACCACCGCGCTGTCGGAAGACGAGCGAAGCCACATCTCCGAGGACACGGTGATGGGGATGAAGAGCCACGCGATCCTGTCGGCAGCCGCCGACGTGTCGCGCTCGATCTTCTTTGCCGCGGCGATCATCATCGCGGCGTTCCTGCCGCTGTTCACGCTGTCCGGTGTCGAGGGCAACATCTTCGGCCCGATGGCGCGCACCTATGCTTACGCGCTGGCCGGCGGGCTGCTGGCGACGTTCACGGTAACTCCGGCGTTCAGCGCGATCATCCTGCCGGCGCATATCCACGAGACCGAGACCTGGATCGTCAAGAAGCTCGACGCGATCTACCTGCCGGTGCTGAACTGGGCGATCGCCAACCGCAAGCTGGTGATGGCCGGCGCGGCCGGCCTCGTGGTCATGACCATCATCTTCGCGCGCTTCCTCGGCCTCGAATTCCTGCCCAAGCTGGAAGAGGGCAATCTGTGGATCCGCGCCACGCTGCCGCCGACGATCTCGCTGCAGGAGGGCAATGCCTATGTCAACGAGATGCGGAAGCTGATCCGCAGCCGTCCCGAGGTGGTATCGGTGGTGTCGCAGCACGGCCGTCCCGACGACGGCACCGATGCGGCCGGCCTGTTCAACGCCGAATTCTTCGCGCCGCTGAAGCCGGCCAGCGAATGGCCAAATACTCACGACAAGGACGTGCTGACCGCGCAACTGCTGGCGCAGTTGCAGGAGAAATTCCCGGGCGTCGAATTCAATTTCTCGCAATATCTGCAGGACAACGTGTCGGAAGCGGTGTCCGGCGTGAAGGGCGAGAACTCGATCAAGCTCTACGGCAATGATCTGCAGGCGCTGACCGACACCGCCAACAAGATCAAGTCGGTGCTGTCGACGGTGCAGGGCGTCACCGACCTTGCGGTGTTCACCTCGCTCGGCCAGCCGACCATCCAGATCGACGTCGATCGCGCGCGCGCCGCGCGTTATGGCCTGTCACCGGGCGACATCAACGCCACCATCCGGGTTGCGGTCGGCGGCGACAGCGCCGGCGACCTCTATGAGCCCGGCAGCGACCGGCACTTCCCGATCATCGTCCGCCTTGCACCGGAATATCGCAAGAGCGCGGAGGCGATCCAGAACTTGCGGATCGGGGTGGCCAACGCCAATGGCGGCATCACGCAGATCCCGCTCTCCGAAGTGGCCTCGATCAACCTGATCTCCGGCGCGGCCTATATCTACCGCGAGCAGCAGGAGCGCTATTTGCCGATCAAGTTCTCGGTGCGCGAGCGCGACCTCGGCAGCGCGATCCGGGAGGCGCAGCAGAAGATCGACGAGCAGGTGCAGCTGCCGCCGGGATCGCGTGTCGAATGGGTCGGCGAGTTCGGCAACCTGCAGGACGCGATCAGGCGGCTGTCGATCGTGGTGCCGATCAGCCTTGCGCTGATCGCGGTGCTGCTGTTCTTCAATTTCGGCTCGATGGTCGACACCATGCTCGCGATGAGCGTGATCCCGATGGCGATCTTCGGCGGCGTGCTCGGGCTTCTGATCTCGGGGATTCCGTTCAGCGTGTCGGCGGCGATCGGTTTCATCGCGCTGTTCGGCATCGCGGTGATGGACGGCATCATCATCCTGTCGCAGTTCAACCAGCTGATCGATGAAGGCTACGACCGGATGCGCGCGGTGATCCGCACCGGCGAGCTGCAGCTGCGTCCGGTGCTGATGACCTGCGTGGTGGCGGGCGTCGGCCTGTTGCCGGCGGCGGTGTCGGAGGGCATCGGCTCGCAGGTGCAGAAGCCGCTCGCCATCGTCGTCGTCACCGGCATGATGCTGGCGCCGCTGGTCATCCTGATCACGCTGCCGGTGCTGATCTCCTACTTCTCGCGCCGGCCGAAGGACAGCCTCAGGTGAAGCCGTAGAGCCGCGCCGGATTGTCAACCAGGATCGCCTTGCGGACCGCGGCGTCCGGCGCCCAGACCGGAAGCTGGTTGAGGAGGCGGCCGTCGTCGATCTGAAACAGCGGCGTCACGTCGGTGACCTTCTTGCCTTGCGGCGTCACCGAATCCGGATGCGGCCAGTCGGTGCCCCAGACGATGCGCTCGGCATTGGCCGCGATCAGCGCCTGCGCCAGCGGCGTGGCGTCGGCATAGTCGGGCGCGAGCTTGGAGGCGCGGTAGGCGCCGGAAATCTTGACATAGGCCTTGCCGGACTTGACGAGCGCGAGCAGGTCGGCAAATCCCGGCTGGTCTGTGCCGAGCGCGGCCTCGGCGCCGCCGAAATGGTCGAACACGACCGGCACCGGCGCGGTGGCGACGAGATCCTTGATCGCGGAGATCATGGCGAGGCTGGTGAACAGCTGCACATGCCAGCCGCGCGCCTTCATCCGCTCGATCGCGGCCGAGAAGCGCTGCCGGCCGACATTCGGATCGTTGACGCCGCCGGTCGCGAGGTTGAGGCGGATGCCGCGGAAGCCGGCCTTGTTCATGGCATCGAGATCGCTCTCGCTGGTCTTGTCGTCGATCACGGCGACGCCGCGCGCGGTCGGCCCGCGGGCCGTGATGCCGAACAGGGTCGACGAATTGTCGGGGCCATAGACGCTCGGCGTCACGATCACCACGCGCTCGACATGGAGCGCCTTGTGCAGCGCGCTCATCTCCTCCGGCGAGGCCGGTTCCGGCGTGTAGACGCGGCCGGCGAAGAACGGGAATTTCTCGGGGTCGCCATGGATGTGGGTGTGGCAGTCGCATGCCCCGGCAGGCACGTCGAAATTCACCGCGGTCGATGGTTGCGCTGCCTTGGAAAATGCGTTGCTGCTGGTCATGGTCACTCCGGCTGCGATGGAAGCCAGCATCATATCGCGTCGCGTCAGCATTGGACGTCTCCCTGCGTGCTCGGCTGTTATGCGCGTCATACGCGCGCCGGCATTATGGGTTGCCGGCGGGGGCGGAGGTTATCGGCGGAGAGAGCAGGCGGGAAGGGCAAGTTCGCGGTGCGAACGGTTCCGTAATGCCTATTGTCCCGACGGCGTGCGCAGGCCGTGCCAGGCGTCGCGTACCTGATGGTAGTGCACCTCGGGCAGGTAGTCCGGCGTCTTCAGGTTCAGCGTCTTGACGTCGAGGCGCCCGGTCGCGCTGAGCAGCGTGTAGGAGGCGATCACGCGGTCGCGCTGCGCACCGATCAGTCGTGCCCGCGCGGTGATCAGATCCTGCTGCGCGTTGAGCACGTCGACCGTGGTGCGCTGGCCGCCCGCGGCTTCCTTCTGCACGCCGGCGAGCGCAACTTCCGCGGCCTTCATCTCGGACTCCGAGGCCGACACCGCGATCTTGGCGCCCTCATTGGCGACCCACGCGCTGACCACGGCGGTCTTGGCCTGATTGCGGACCTGATCCAGCACCAGCCGGCTCTGCGCCGCGACTTCCTTGGTCTGCCGGGTCTGCGATGCGGCGGTGCCGCCGTCATAGATCGGCTGCGTCACCTGACCGATCACCGAGGCTTGATCGGTGCCGAAGCTGCCGAGCGTGGTGTCGGTGTCGCGGCTGCGGCTGACGCTGCCCTGCACCGAGACATTCGGCATCAGGCTGCTCTCGGCGACGCGAATCGAGGTCGAGGCGACGTCGACATCGAAGCCCGCCGCGGTGACGGCGGGATGCTCGCGGAGCGAGAGCGCGATCGCATCCTCGCGGCTGCGCGGCAGCAGCCGGTCGATGGTCTCGGCCGGACGCAACTGGGATGGCGCGCTGCCAACCACCTGCGCATAGGTAGCCTGACTGATCGCATAATTGACCTCTGCGGCGTTGAGGTCGGCGAGGCCGCGGTTGAGCCGTGCCTCGGCCTGGGCGGTATCGGTCGGCGTCACGTCGCCGGCATTGAGGCGCCGTTCGGTGATTGCCCGGGTCTCCTTCAGGAAGGCGACGTTGGCGCGCTGCGCCTCGACCAAGGTCTGGTTGGCGAGCACATTGGTGTAGGCGGTGACGGCGTCGAGCAGCACACCCTGGCCGACATTGCGCAACGCCTCGCGGCCGGACTGCACCTGCAACTCGGCGACGCGGACGCTGTTGGCAGTCTTGAAGCCGTTGAACAGGGTCTGCGTCACCGTGACGCCGATCTGCCACGGCTTCAGCGTTGCGGTTTGGATCACATTGCCGGGCAGCTGATCGCGCACCGCCTGCAGGCCGACCGACAGGCCGGCAATGATCTGGGGACGGTAGCCGGCCAGCGCCTGCGGCACGTTCTCGTCGGTCGCACGCTGGCGCGCCCGCTCGGCGTTGAGTTGCGGATTGGTCTGATACGCCTTGACCAGGGCTTCCGGCAGGCTCTCGGCGCGGGCCGCGGTCTCCGTCAGCAGCGCACATGCCAGCACGCCAAGGCCGATGCCCGACAAAAGCACGCGCCTCGCTACGTCGCCAACCCTGGCGGCACGCTCAACCATGTGATCCCGCAAACCAAAACTCCGGCAGTGCGCCCCCCGCCGACGCCGCCGACACATCTACCTGTTTACGGGGCGGTGCCGCCACAGACAAACCGCCGCGCGACATCTGCACATCATTTCAGTTCTTGTCTGTTGCCGGTTCGTCACAGGCGCACGTATCGGTCATATAAAGTATAAGTTTGAACCGCCGGCCGTCGATTCAACGATGCCGGTTATCCACCGTCTCGTCCGGGTCCATTGCTGATGCCGATATTCTTCTCCGACCCCGAGGCGATCGCGGAGCACATCATTCGTGAGGTCGGAACCGAACTGGTGGTCGGGCTGCCGCTCGGCCTCGGCAAGGCCAACCACATCGTCAACGCGCTGTATGCGCGAGCAGTGGCCGACCGCTCCATCAACCTGACGCTGTTCTCCGCGCTGACGCTGGAAAAGCCGAAACCGAAGAGCCTGCTCGAACGGCGCTTCATCGGACCGGTGATCGACCGCCTGTTCGGCGGCTATCCGGATCTCGCCTATGCGGATGCGCTGCATCACGGCGCGCTCCCGCCCAACATCAAGGTGATCGAGTTCTTCTTCCTCGCGGGGCAGTGGCTGCACCAGCCATTCGCGCAACAGCACTACATTTCCGCCAACTACACCCATGCGGCGTCATATTTGTTGTCGCGCGGACTGAATGTCGTGCCTCAGCTCGTTGCCAAGCGCATGGTCGACGGCGCGCCGCGCTACAGCCTGAGCTGCAACACCGACACCACGCTCGACGTGCTGCGCGCCCGTGCGCAGGGGCGGGCGTCGTTCAAGCTGATCGGCCAGGTCAATTCCGAGCTGCCGTTCATGCCCGGCGCCGGCGACCTGCCGGCGGATGAATTCGCCGCGGTGCTCGACAGTCCCGAGACCGATTTCCCGCTGTTCGCGCCGCCGTCCGAGCCGATCAGCGACACCAAATATGCGATCGGCTTGCACGCCGCCGGTCTGGTCCGCGACGGCGGCACGTTGCAGATCGGCATCGGGCAGGTTGGCGACGCGCTGGCGCAGGGGCTCGTGGTCCGCCATCGCGACAACGCCCAATTCCACGGCATCATGCAGCGCCTTGCGCCCGGTACCGGGCAACTCGCCGCGGCCGAGACCGGGTCGTTCGAAAAGGGGCTCTACGGCGTCAGCGAGATGCTGTTCGAGGCGTTCCTCGGGCTGATCGACGCCGGCATCCTCAAGCGCGAGGTCGGCGGCGTGATCCTGCACGGCGCATTCTTCCTGGGCCCGCCATCATTCTACCGGGTGCTGCGCGAGATGGCACCGGAGCAGCTGGCGCGAATCCAGATGATGCCGGTTTCCTTCACCAACGAGATCTTCGGCGACGAGGACGGCAAGCGTCGCGCCCGGGCCGATGCGCGCTTTGTCAACAATGCGATGATGGCGACGCTGCTCGGCGCTGCGATCTCGGACGGCCTCGAGGACGGCCAGGTCGTAAGCGGGGTCGGCGGCCAGTATAATTTTGTGGCGCAGGCATTCGCGCTCGAGGGCGCACGTTCTGTGCTGGCGCTGGAGGCGACCCGTCAGTCCGGCAAGCAAGCGCAGTCGAACATCCGCTGGTCCTATGGACATGAGACCATCCCGCGGCATCTGCGCGATGTCTTTGTCACGGAATATGGCGTCGCCGACGTCAGGGGGAAATCCGATGCCGACGTGATCGCCGCGATGCTGCAGGTCTCGGACTCCCGCTTCCAGGGCGAATTGATGCGGCAGGCCAAGGACGCCGGCAAGCTGCCGCGCAGCTACGAGATTCCTGCGGCGCATCGCGAGAATTATCCCGAGCGCATCGGCGATGCGCTGAAGCCCGCGCGCAATGCCGGGCTGCTGCCGTCATTCCCGTTCGGCAGCGATTTCACCGATGTCGAGCAGCGGCTGATTCCGGCGTTGCAGCTATTGCAGCAGGCGCAGCACACGCCGCTGCAACTCGCCGGCCTGCTGTGGCAGGGCATGCGGCATCCGCCCGATGCCGCCGACCGCGAATGCCTGGCGCGGCTCGGTCTCGACAAGCCGACGCATTTCGCTGAGCGCGCCTATCGCGCGCTCGTCACAGCGGCCTTGCAACGGAGCCGGATGGGCTAAAGCGCGATGAGACCATCGCGCTTTAGCCTGTTGTCTGCGCATGATCTTGTCCGGAAAACCGCTTCGCACTTTTCCGGATCATGCTTTAGCGGTTCTTGTTGACCGGCTTGCGCTTCTCGATGAACGCCGCCATGCCCTCGGAGCGATCCTCGAGCGCGAAGGTCGAGTGGAACAGATTGCGCTCGACATTCATGCCCTCTGCGAGCGGCGTCTCGAACGCGCGGTTGACGGCTTCCTTGGCCATCGCGACCGCCGGGCGCGACATCGAGGCGATCTTCTCGGCCGCCGCGAGCGCCTCCTCGAGCAGCTTGTCGGCGGGCACGATCCGCGACACGAGGCCCGAGCGTTCGGCTTCCGCCGCGTCCATCATCCGCCCGGTTAGGCAGAGGTCCATCGCCTTCGACTTGCCGATCGCACGGGTCAGGCGCTGCGTGCCGCCGATGCCGGGAATGGTGCCGAGGGTGATTTCCGGCTGGCCGAACTTGGCGGTGTCGGCGGCGATGATGATGTCGCACATCATCGCGAGCTCGCAGCCGCCGCCGAGCGCATAGCCCGCGACCGCGGCAATGGTCGGCTTGCGGCAACGGGCGACGCGGTCGCCGCCGATGGCGGTGAAATCGCTGTTGAACATGTCGATGAAGCCTTTCGGCTGCATCTCCTTGATGTCGGCACCGGCCGCGAAGGCCTTCTCGCTGCCGGTGATCAGGATACAGCCGATCTTGTCGTCGGCCTCGAGATCGTCGACCGCCGCGGCGATCTCGCGGAACACGCCGAACGAGAGCGCATTCAGCATTTTCGGCCGGTTCAGCGTGATGACGCCGACCGGTCCCTTGCTTTCGACAATGATGAATTCGAACGTAGCCATGGACGCAAACCCCGTGCCTGATTTGCCGGGCAATGTGCCCGCTGACGGGATGCGCTTCAAGTGGCTGAAACGAGGCTTTGGGCTGCGGTGCGGCGCCCCCCGCGCCGCACCGCAGGTGCCTCCGCTAGGCCATGAACATGCGCGCGGCGGAGGCCACCGTGAGCAAAGCGCCGAACCCGATGAAGATCTTCCCGATCAGCGAGGTCTGGTCCCAGCTCGCGCTGTCGCTGCTCGCCAGAACCGGGGCCGGCTTGGGTGCAGCCACGGCAACCGTCGGCGGCGGCGCCGGCGATGCCTCCTGTTGAGCGGTCTGCGGCTGGGCCGGCTGCGGCTGTTCCGCCGGCTGCTCCTGCTGCAGGGCTCGGTCGACCTCGTTGAGCTGGTCGGATGCGACCACATTACCGTCGGACTGGTCTGTGGGCTTGTCGGCCGCGGCAATCAACACATTGGCTTTCACCGGCGTCGCCGCTGCATTGTCGTCGCCGGAGGTCAGCTCCGCATTGGCGTTGGCGACGGTGGCGGGAATGCCTGCCGAGGTGACCCTGCCGGCGTCGTTATTGGTGGCCTTCTTGCTGTCGGATTTGTCGGCGGTCTTGTCAGCGGTCCTGGAGGACCGGTGGCGTGCCGAGCGCCGGCCATGCCGCGAACTCTGCTCGGCAGACTTGTCGGTCGTTGCGCTGTCGGATTTCGATGCCGATGCGTCCGATCCGGCCGCATGCGCCGGCAACGGAGCCGCGAGACACACAAGAAGCCCTGTCAGTCCTGTCGCAACCATCAATGCCAAGCGCCCGCTGGCTTTGATCTTCATTTTGATGATCTCCCCATGTCGCCCGCCCAAGGGCGAAAAGAGACCCCGCTGCGTGTCCACACCGGGGCAGAAAAAGGGAATCTTCGGGCATCCGGGGGCAAAAGCTGGGCAATTTCTTCCCAGTGGCCCATCGACGGCAGCAGCACCGATGCTTGTCGGACCGATCGGTGTTATGAGCCGTGACGTCTGGAAACCCGCCGGAGCGATTCTTTGAGGCCGATCCTCGGCGCGGTCTTGCTGGAGGATAGAGATCACGAATTCGTGATCGTCTGGCATGCCGCGTAACGAACTGAAAGATCGGCCGAATTGCAATTCAGGAGCCTGCGTGCGCGAACGTGAGGATGAATGGACCGGCCTGATGCGGTCGGCCATTTCAGGCGATGATGCGGCGTACCATCGCCTGCTCAAGGCCATCACGCCGGTACTCCGTGCTGCGGCGCGCCGCGGCCTGGCGCGCGCGGGACAACCGGTCGATCAGTCCGAGGACATCGTGCAGGACATCTTGTTGGCGGTACATTTGAAGCGACAGACCTGGGACACCAGCGCGGCGTTCGCGCCGTGGCTCTTCGCGATCGCGCGCAACAAGCTGATCGACGCGCTGCGCCGCCGCGGCAAGCGGATCTTCGTCAACATCGATGATTTCGCCGAGACGCTGCCCGGGGAAACACCGGAACCGACGGCCTCGCCGGGCGAGGTGAGCGCCCAGTTGCAGGCTTTGCCAGCGCGGCAGCGCGAGGTGCTGCAATCGATTGCGGTCGACAGCGCCTCGATCAAGGACACCGCGGCGAAATTCTCGATGACCGAGGGCGCGGTGCGGGTCGCGCTGCATCGCGGGCTTGCGAGCCTCACTGCGAAATTACGGGATCGATGAGCATGGACACCGATCAACTCATTCGAACCCTGGCCGCCGACAATGCCTATCGCGCGCGTCCGATCGGTCTTGCGCTGATGCTGGCACTACTGGCGGCGGCGCCGGTCTCGCTCCTGATCTTCTTCGCCGAACTCGGCGTGCGGCCCGACGTGATGATCGCGATGCACAATCCGTTCTTCGACCTGAAATTCGCCGTGACGCTGGCGCTTGCCGCCTCGGCGATCGCGGTCAGCCTGCATCTGTCGCGCCCGGAGGCTTCGCTGCGCGGCTTCGGCTGGTGGCTGCTGATTCCCGCCGGCATCCTCGTCGCCGCCATCAGCGGCGAGATGATGATGCCGCAGCGTACGCCGATGATGACGCGGCTGATCGGCAAGAATTCGATGGCCTGCATGACCGCGATCCCCGCGATGTCGCTGCCGCTGCTGGTCGGCGCGCTGTACGGGCTGCGGCAGGGCGCGCCGGCGCGGCCAGCGGTCGCGGGTGCGATAGCCGGCCTGCTCTCGGCGGGGCTCGCGGCAACCGTCTACGCGTCGCACTGCACGGATGACTCGCCGCTGTTCGTCGCCACCTGGTACACGCTGGCGACCGCGATCGTCGCGAGCGTCGGCGCGCTGATGGGAAACCGGGCGTTGCGATACTGACTGCTTGTAGCCCGGGCGGAGCGAAATCCGGCTGAGCCCTAACCTCCCCTTGAAAAGGGGAGGTCGCTTTGCTCGTCAGAGCAAAGCGGGTGGGGATCAGCTCTCTCCAAGGGCAGCGTCGCCTGCGGCTCACCCCCATCCCGACCTTCCCCCTTTCAGGGGGAAGGGGAAGAGAACGTCGTAGCCTGGATTGCGCTCCGCTCCGGGCTACGGAGATCAGGCTGAGAGTTCAGGCTGCGGGCGCGGACTGCTGCATGCGATGGAAGCGCAGCACCTGCTGTGCGGTCGACGGCCGCAGCCGCTCATAGGTGTCCTTGCAGGCCTGCAGATCGGTCGGCTCGCCGCCCGAGATGTCGTCGCGCAGGTTGATGATCGCCCGCACCGTCGACCATGACAGGCCCGAGACCTTGGCCAGGATCATGACGCCTTCGGCACGGGTTTCGATCATCATGTTCTCGGCGACGCTGACCGAGACGTTGGCGAGCGCGGCGAGCGAGGCATTGGTCTCGTCGAACTTGCCGGCCTCGGCGAAAGCTGCGAGCTGGAATTCGTCGAGCCGGCCGTCCTGGTAGAGCGACTTGACCAAGGCATGCGCGATCGTGGTGTCCGGCGTCACGGCGGCCGGCGCCGAGCGCGCGCGTCGCGTCGCTTCCTTCACCGCGATCGGAATCTCCTTGGCCTGCTGCGGATTGGCAGCCTCGAGCCGCTGCCTGACCGCGTCCGAGGCCTTGGCGACCAGCTTGAGATAGAGATGCCGCGGGATGTTGGGGCGCAGGCCGACGCAGGTCGACAGGTTGTCGTCGCCCTCGGCGCGGCTGACCAGGCGGGTGAAGCCGCGCTCGGTGAATTCCGCGCCGGGATTGTTGACCGCGCTCTGAATCACCTCGTCATTGCCGCGCAGCACCAGCACGTCGGTGACGGCGCCGCTCAGCGTCTTGCGGTTCGAGATCGCGAGCAGATGCGCCTGGCTCTTGCTGCGCGCCGTTTCGATCAGGGTGTCGTCGTCGAGCCGCGGCGACAGCGTCAGCACAGGGCCCGCGACCTCGATCAGGTCGTCGAAGGCAAGGGTGCGGATGGTCTGCGGCGGTGCGGTGTCGATCGGGGCGAGGCGGTCGGCGAGCAGCGCCTTGGCCGAGTTTTCGATGTGCTCGAGCAGGCATTGGAAAACATCGTCGAACAGCACGATCTGCTCGTTGGAATAGTTCACCGAGCCGTTGATGAAGAGGTCGGTCACGCGGCGCAGCGTCTCGACGCGGCGTGCGACGGTGCCGTGCGCGAGCGTCGTCTGCAGCTCGTCGAGCAGACTTTCGGGGGCGGTCTCGGGCTTCAAACTCATGACTCTGTCCTGGAGCGGTGGCGACGGCTTCTCCGGCGCCGAAGAGGGAAATGGATTTCAGGCGCTGGCGATGCGGTTGCGTCCCCTGGCCTTGGCTGCGTAAAGCGCGCCATCGGCGCGGGCGAGCAATGTGTCAGAGTTTTCGCGCGGCTTGAGCGTCGTGACGCCTGCGGAGATCGTCACCCGCATGCCGGGCGAGAATGCGCTCCAGTCGAGATCGGCGATGATCGCGCGCAGCCGTTCGAGCGCGCGCATCGCCTGATCCTGCGACAGGTCGGGCAGCACCAGCAAGAATTCCTCGCCGCCGTAACGGCCGAAGCGATCGACGCTGCGGAGGTTGGCGAACATGCCGATGGCGAAGGTGCGCAGCGCCTCGTCGCCGATCGGATGGCCGTAGACGTCGTTGATGCGCTTGAAATGGTCGAGGTCGATCAGCGCAACCGCGCAGGAGCTGCCGTTGCGCGCGCAGCGCGCGATCTCCTCTTCGAGCGTGCGCATGATGCTGCGGCGATTGGAGGCGCCGGTCAATTCATCGAGCTCCGCGAGCTCCTCGATGCGCCGATAGGCCTCCTTCAGCTTCAGTCCGCTCTGATACAGCGATTGCTGCATCGAGCTGGAGAAGATGCCGAGGCACATGCAGCGCCCGATCGTCAGCGCGAACACCAGCATGGTGGCGAGGCGATCGATCCGGGTCGCGGTCGGCATCCCGATCGCCTTGTCGGTGCCGAGGAACAGCGCGGCGAGGCCCAGCACCATGACGGTCCAGACGATCGCAGTCTGCCGCGCCGAGGTGCGCAGCGCACCGAAGCCGAACACCACGAACAGGTTGCAGAGAAACAGCACGCCGACTTCCGGCGCGATGTAGGTGAACACCAGCAGGTTCACCATGTTGATGGCCGATTGCGGCGCGACCAGATAGTGGTCGCGGAAGCGCTCGTGAAAGCCGCGCTCGGAGAGCACCACATAGACGGCGACCAGACAGAGGCCGGTCAGCGCGTAGCCCGCCGCCACCCAAACCGACGTGGTGCCGCCATGCGCGTAGATCAGCAGCACGACGGCGTCGAGCACGAAGCAGGCCGCGATCATCGACTGGATCTGGCGGCGCTGCTTGGCCCGGCGCGCCAGGCGCTCGGCCGTCAGCCTGGGACGGCCGCTTTCCGATGCGCCCGCGATCGGGCTGGGAAGTGACGACGCAGCGCTGCCCATGGTCTCGCCATTGGTGAAATCCGGCGAAAATCTACGTGGGAAAGCCTTTAGGTTTGGTATCTTTTGGAACCGAATCTACCCCGGTGTAACCCGGTCATCGCCCTTGTTTCGTAAGGGGAATCCGTTCGCAGAGGCGAGACGGGAGCGATGTGCGGCAAGCCTGCGCTGTGGCGGACTTCGTGACGGTGCTGGCGTGCCGATAAAGCCTTGGTATGGTCGCGCCGGATGGTGCCTGTCCGCGAGAGTTTTCACTATTATGATACCGTTTATCGAGCCTCGGCTGATTTTTCCTCGTTGGAAGCGCCGACTGTGGCATAGATCACACATGCAGTGCGGACATTGCCGTAATGTGAAGAATCTTGGCTCTCGCGTCGAACCACGCACCGCCCCCTTCAGACCAACTTTGCGAGACGGGCATTGAGCGCGACACAGGCGGCTTCAGACGACGTTCTGATCGCTCGGATCGCTCAAGGCGACCGGCTTGCCATGCAGGTGCTGTACGGGCGGCACCATGTCAGGGTGTACCGCTTCGGGCTTCGGCTCGTGCGGGACGAACAGGTGGCGGAAGATCTCATCAGCGAGGTCTTTCTGGACGTGTGGCGTCAGGCGGGCAAGTTTGAGGGACGATCCGCCGTTTCGACCTGGCTTCTGGCGATTACCCGGTTCAAGGCGTTGTCTTCGCTGCGGCGAAGGAAGGACGCCGAGCTGGACGATGAGGCCGCGAACGCGATCGAGGACACGTCCGACGATCCGGAAACGGTAGTGCAGAAGAAGGACACCGGTGACACGCTGCGTAGGTGCCTGACGGGACTATCGGCGGAACATCGGGAAATTGTCGATCTTGTCTACTATCACGAGAAATCCGTGGAAGATGTCGCTGAGATCGTGGGGATTCCGGAGAATACCGTGAAGACGCGCCTGTTCTATGCGCGCAAGAAACTTGCCGAGTTGCTGAAGGCAGCCGGTGTCGAGCGAGGTTGGCCATGATGGCTGCGAGAACAAAGGTGCAAGAGCCTGACGATATCGAGATGCTGCTGCCCTGGCACGCGGCCGGCACGCTGAACGCGCGTGACACGCGCCGCGTCGAGGACGCGCTTGCGAGCGATCCGGAGCTCGCCCGGCAATATGCCGTCATTCGCGAGGAATATGCCGAGACCATCGGCCTCAACGAGAGCCTCGGTGCGCCATCGGCGCGCGCGATGCAGAAGCTGTTCGCCGCGATCGATGCCGAGCCGGAGCACAAGCCGTCGATGGGCGCGCGCATGTCGGCCTCTGTCTCGGAGTTCTTTTCGAAATTGTCGCCGCGGACGCTGGCGTGGTCGTCCGGCCTCGGTGCGGTCGTGGTGTTGTTGCAGGCGGGCGTGATCGGCGCGGTGCTGATGCGCAGCCAGCCGGCTTTGTTCCAGACGGCGTCGCTCGATGTCGCCGAGCGCAGTGCGCCGGTCGCGCCCAGTGCGCCGATCACCCGCGACCTCGGCGCCAGCGTGGCGGCGACGCCGACCCGGCTGCTGGTGCGCTTCACACCCGATGCCAGGGTCGCCGACATCACGTCGCTACTCGACAATTACCAGGCCTCGATCCTCGACGGGAAGGGCGGGATGTTCCGGCTGCAGTTCCGCGCAATGGACAAGAGCAGCGTCGCTGCGCTGATCGCGCGTTTGCAGAAGGAGAAGATCGTCAGCCTCGCGGTCGAAACGCCGTAGTCGGCGGCTGACGGTTCTGCGCCGAGTTGAGGTCACCATGGCCGCCAACGGCCGGACCAGATTGACGAACCACGCGATCGGCGCAGCCGCAGCCTTGTTGCTGGTCTGTGTTGCCGGCTCCGCCTCCGCCCAGAATTTCATGCGATCGCCGACCGGTGGCGCGCCACAGGTCTCGCCCGGGTTGCGGGCCAATCCCGGTATGGGAAGGGTTGGTGGCAATCCCGCCGGCGGGTTCGGCGGCCCAGTTGGCCGCATGCCGCCGACGGTGGACCGCGGCCCGGCCACGTCGTGGACCTACGATGGGCCGCGATTGCGCGTGCCGTCTCCCGTGCGCCCCGCGCCCCGTCTCTCTGCCAGCTGCGATGACGGCGATCGCGGCCAATGTTCCGACCGGCCGGTTGCCGGCAACGGCGGCGGCAAGGGCGCAACGCGGAAGGGCAGGGCCGGCGGTGGCGGCAGTTTGCGTGCACAGGATGCGTCGAGCGTGCGAACCGTGCCGAATGAGCTCGTGGCCGAAATCGACGGTGCATTGACGAAGGCGGAAGCAGATGCACTCGCGCGCCGTCATGGGTTGAGGCGGATCGCCTCGCAGAATGTCGCGCTGCTGGGTGCGACGATCGGCCTGTTCCGCATCCTGGGCAATCGTTCGGCCGAAACGGCGAGCCGCGAGCTCGCAAGCGATGCCGGCGTCCGCTCCGTACAGGCCAACTACCGTTACGCGCTGCAGGACCAGAAGGCGTCGGGCGGCAGCGATCCGACGCAATATGCCCAGACACAGTTGCATCTGCCCGCCGCCCACAAGCTGGCGCGCGGGATGAATGTCACCATTGCCGTGATCGACTCCGGCGTCGACGCCGCCCATCCGGAATTGGCGAACACGGTCGCCGATACGTTCGATGCGCTCGGCAGCAAGGATGCTCCAAACGCCCACGGCACCGCCATTGCCGGCGCGATTGCGGCGCGTGTCAGGCTCACGGGGAGCGCGCCGGAAGTGCGGATCCTGGCGATCCGCGCCTTCGGTGCGGTCGCGGGCGGCGCCGGGAGCACCTCCTATGTGATCCTCAGGAGCCTCGACTACGCGGTGGCGCATGGCGCGCAGATCGTGAACATGAGCTTCGCCGGACCGAAGGACGCCCTGGTCGAGCGCGCGGTGGCCGCTGCCGTGATGCGGGACGTCGTGCTGGTCGCCGCGGCCGGCAATGCTGGCGCGACATCGCCGCCGCTGTATCCGGCCGCCCATCCCGATGTGATCGCAGTGAGTGGCACCGATGCCGGCGACCGGCTGATGGCCGCCTCGAACCGCGGCAGCCATATCGCGCTGGCGGCCCCGGGCGCCGACCTCCTCGTGCCGGTGCCTGACGGCAAATACCAGCTGATGTCGGGCACCTCGTTTTCGGCCGCGTTCGTCAGCGGCATCGCGGCCTTGGTGCTGGAACGCAATCCGGCATTGAAGCCCGCCGAGGTGCGACGGGTCCTGACCAGCACGGCGCGCGATCTCGGGACACCTGGACGTGACGATCTGTTCGGTGCGGGGGAAGCGGATGCGCTTGCCGCGGTGATGGCGGCGACCAGTGCTCCCATTGCCTCTGCCGCGGACAAACCGTCGCAGCCTGCACAGCAGGCCGACGGCAATAACACTTCCGTGAGCCGCACGTCGAATGAACCCGCGCCGTCGATCGCATCGGAGGATTCCGCTGCAAATCGCCGTGCTGCGCAGTGATTTTCGACGCCGAACGCCTGCAACGGTGCGATGGAACCGCGGCGCGAGAAGGTTAAAAAAATCGCCGGCGATTTGAACGTCCGCCTTCCTCTCACGACTTATGTGTGTGGGAGCGGTTTACCCTCCCCGGCTATATCAGGCGCGAGCGCCCATCCACCCCAAGCGCCCATATGGCTTTGACCCGTCCGGTTGTCCCCCCGGACGGGTCTTTCATTTTGGGGGCACCCCTTGCATGACGGACTCGACGGTGCGCGGCGCGATGGCGTCGACCGATCGCAGCGGGATGGGCAAGCGCGCGACGGCGGCGGTGGTTTGCCGTGGATCATTCCGCCCGGAGCATCGTCACCACGGCAAGTCGATGACTTGAGGCAGTTCGAGCGAGAAACTCCGTAGTCGAGCGGACTTCTTCGATCGACCGTTCGCGATTAAGAATTTAGTTAGACTTTATTTACCTTTTCCACAGAATATCGGTCTCACGTCCAGTTGATTCGGTTCGGTTCGGTTCGTTCGGTTGCGTCTGCGTCCGTTTCTTTTCCTGCGGGCAAGTTGAATGACACATCGGACCGACGTGGCCAGAGGCCAGGAGATCGTTGCACGCTGGTGCAACCTCGCCGAGCAAAGGCTAGAGCACCTTACCGAACTGTTCGATACCGGGCGCTGGCGGCGCTATCACAGCGAGCAGGCCTTTCTCGAGAACATCAGGGAAGCCCGTGCCGCGGTCGACATCTGGCGCGAATTGCTGTCCCGCGAAGCCTCGCTCGACAATTCGCCGATCGATCTGTCCTGGCTCGGTCGCGGCAGGTCGAAACTGCCGCCGGCCGCCATCTCGCCGCCGCCCGCGCGCCGGCCGGAGGCTGCGGTCCTGGCCGAGGCGGCGATGAAAGCGGTCGCGGCCGCGCTGGAAACGGCGGCCGAGGTGCTGGAGCAGCCGCCCACGGTGGCCGACGCGCCGCCGCTGGAAATGCCCGCTCCGGCTGTGCCGCCGCCGGTGCTCGATCTCGACACCATCCAGCGGCGCTATCCGCTGCTGCGCAACGCGCTGTAGGCGACCGCTCTCGCTTATTTTTTGAGCATGATCTCCGCGCAAGCGCGTTCCGCGTTTGTCGCGAGGAAAAGCCGCTTCGCCCTTTTCCGGATCTAGCGCCGCACCGCGTTCGCGCCGACCACGAGCTGCGCATATTGCTGGGCGCCGCCTGCCGACAGATCCGGCGTGATCGGGCGGGCATGGTCGAGCCCGACCACCGCGCCGCGCGGGGTTTCCGAGATCATGTTGTTGTTGATCAGCGCGGTGCCGGCGCCCGGCACCACCGAGACGCCGATGCCGACGAAGGCGTTGCGGACCACGTTGCCTGATATCGCGACATCGCGCAGGTACTTGCCCCAGCCGGCGACGATGCCGAAGGTCGGCGCGTTCTCGATTACATTGCCGGTCACGGTGCTGTCGGCCTCGACATAGATGCCGATGCCGGCGCCGTCGTTCGGGTCGGTGCCTGCAGGGCGCTTCGGCAGCAGGTTGCGGATGATGTTGCCCTGGACCACCGCGATGCGGCCGCCCTCGTTGAAATTGCACACGGAGACGCCGATCGCCGCGCCATCGACGGTGTTGTTGGCGATCACCGCGGCCTCGAACGAAAACTCCGAATAGAGCGCGACCTCGCGGACATTGCTGACGCTGTTGTCGGTGATGTGGATGTTGGAGGCCGAATTGCCGCGCACCGCCGAGAAGTCGCAGTTCTTGATGCGGTTGCCGCGCACGATCACGTTGCCGGCGCGGAAGGCGTTGATGGCGTTGCCGTACTGCCCGGAGCCGCCGGGGCCGGCCTTGATGTCCTCGATGCGATTGTCTGCGACGATCGAGCCGTCGTCGCCGATCGCGGTGCGCAGGATCTCGATGCCGTTGTCGTTGGTGCCCTTGATGGTGTTGCGCGACACCATCAGGCCGATCGCGTCGAACGACACCAGCGCCGTGGTCGCGATGTCGGTGAAGACGTTGTTGCTGACGTCGCCCGACATCTGCTCGAACCAGATGCCGTTGCCGCCGCTGCCGGTGAACCGGCAATCGGTGATGCGGATGTCGCGGCCGGATAGGCAGTGCACGAGGCCGCGCCGGTTCGGCAGCGGGACGTTGCCGCCGTCGAAGGTGAGGCCCATCAGGACGACGCCGCCGGCGCCTTCGCCTTCCAGCAGCGAGGCGCCGCCGTTGAACACCAGCCGGCTGGCGCCGCGCACGCCGATCAGCTGGCTGCCGGGCGCAAGCCGCAACAGGCCGGTGCGGTAGACGCCGGGCGGGAACGCCAGCGGCACCTGCGCCCGCGCGGCGTCGTCGATCGCGCGCTGCAAATTGCGGGTCTGGTCGTCCGGGCTGCCGGGGTGCACGCCATATTGCGTGACGTCGCGGCCGAGCGAGCCGGTCGACGGCGCGGCGGCACGCGCGGCGTCAGGCGACATCGCAAGCGCGCCGGCTGCGCCGGCGGCGGTTACTCCGATCAGATGGCGGCGGTTGACGTCCATGGGCAAGGCCCTCGCAACATTCGCGAGCGGTGACGTTCGCGGGTCGAGTGGTAGCGCGAAACGCGGCGCGGCATGGTGAACGCGCCGACGCAGCGGGGCGATTGTTGGCGGTAGGGTTAATCGCGGGTGCAACCGCTTCACGTTGTCAAACAGGCGTTCCCCGGTGTCATCACGCGCGTATGCGCGGGCCCGACACCGGGGAGATGCGGGCCCACGGCTCCTTCCCAGGCGTCGTCCCGGCGAAGGCCGGGACCCATACGCTGCGGCTTGTGTTGTGAACGGGACTCGTCATTGCAGCGACGCTCAACAATGATCTTTCGTGGTTATGGGTCCCGGCCTTCGCCGGGACGACACTGAATGGCCGTTGCAGACCTCGTCATTCGATCCAATTTTAGCATTTGCTGGGGTCTACGGTTGAGCTTGCGTACGCGTGAGTTGGAGGATGCCAACTAGGGGCGTGTACTTACACCGCCCGATCCGCACGCTCACGCGCGCGAGGCCTGCCGGGTCAGTTTCACCAGCTCCATCAGCATGGCCTCGCCGGCATCGACGAGCGCTTCCAGCGTGATCGATGATTTGCCGGGTGCAGCCGTGCCGTCATGGGCGAGCGGCGGGACGTGGACGAATTGCGCGATGCGCAGATCATTGTCGCCGTTGACGGCCTCGATCGCGCGCCAGCTCAGATAGTTGCAGAGATAGCTGCCGGCATCGCGCGAGGCTCGCGCGTCGATCCCGGACGTCAGCGCGGCGCGCAGTAGTTTTTCAGTATGAGGCCCGAACATGCGCGCATCGGCGCCGCCCTCGATCGATCCCTTGCGCGCATGCTGGCGGCCGGCGTCGGGGAAGCGCGTGGTCACCGCGTTGCGAGCACGGCTTTCGATCCGCAGATAGTCGGTGCGGCCGGCGAGGCCGAACATCAAGAGCGCCTGCGGGCGGTGTTCTGCGATCAGCTCCGGCAATTCGCGATCGACGGCCGCGTAGGTGACGTCGAAGATGTGGCTCGACAGCGCGACGTCGTCGAAGGCCGGGCGGCGCAGGGCGGTCAGCCGCTTCACCAACGGCATGGTCGGGTTGAACGGCGCACCCGGAAACGGCCCAAAGCCGGTAACGAGGACGCGCAGCCTGCCGCTCAATGCAGCATCTCCGCGATCTGTTCGGCGGCGACCGCGGGCGAGATGCGGCCGCCGGCGACCTCGGCCTCCATCTTCTTCACTTTGGCGCGGATCGCGGCATCCGAGCGCAGCCGCGCCATCATCCGGCTCTCCAGCATCGACCACATCCACTTCACCTGCTGTTCCCGGCGGCGGCCGGCGAACTCGCCCGAGGCGTTCATCGCGGTACGGTGGTCGAGGATCTTCTGCCAGAGCCGGTCGAGCCCGGCGCCGGTCAGCGCGGAATAGGTCTCCACCGGCGGATGCCAATGCTCGGAGCGCGGCGCCAGGATGTGCAGCGCGCTGCGATAGTCGGCGGCGGCGAGGTTGGCGCGCTTGAGGTTGTCGCCGTCGGCCTTGTTGATCGCGATCATGTCGGCGAGCTCGACAAGGCCCTTTTTGATGCCCTGCAGCTCGTCGCCGGCGCCGGGCAGCATCAAGGCCAGGAAGAAATCGGTCATATCGCAGACCGCGGTCTCGGACTGGCCGATGCCGACGGTTTCGACCAGCACCACGTCGAAGCCGGCCGCCTCGCACAGCAGCATCGCCTCGCGGGTCTTCGCCGCGACACCGCCGAGCGTACCCGAGGAGGGCGAGGGACGGATAAAGGCCTGGTCGGAGACGGCGAGCCGCGCCATCCGGGTCTTATCGCCGAGGATCGAGCCGCCGGTGCGCGCCGAGGAGGGATCGACCGCCAGCACCGCGACCTTGTGGCCGCGCTCGATCAGGAACATGCCGAGCGCATCGATGGTGGTCGACTTGCCGACGCCGGGCGAGCCGGTGATGCCGACCCGCACCGCCTTGCCGGTGTCGGGCAATAGCGCCTGCACCAGCTCGCGCGCCGCCGCCTGATGATCGCCGCGCCGGCTCTCGACCAGCGTGATCGCCCGCGCCAGCGCGGCGCGGTGGCCGGCACGGAGGTCCTTGGCGAGGGCGCTGATGTCGGGAGCAGCAGGCTTCGATGCGATCATGGGGTTGGTTTACAACGGCTGGCCATGGCAGGCGAGGGGAACGCGGATCGGCGCCGGCGTGGCTTGTTGATGAAGCCTTATTGCTGCTCGTCCGTATCGCCCTTCGGCCGCGCGCCGGCGAAGATTTTTGCGCCTTCCGCCGTCAGATACGGCTTCAGCGTCTCCCACGGAACGAAGATGACATACTGGCCTTCGGCGTAGGGGCCGACGGCGTAGGGCGGGTAGTGGAAGGTGAGGCCGGAGCTCTTGCCTGACACGGTCGACGGCGCCAGCGTCACGGCGCCGATCTTGAGCAGGGTCGGCTTCAACTCCTTGTACCACTCGGCGGTTGCGGTCTCGCCGGCGCCGCGCCGCTTCTTCTCGGCGTTGAGCGCGCTGACGATGGCCTTGCGCATCGCCGTCAGGGTCGGGCCGTTGTCCGTCGTCTCGGTGAAGAAGGGACGGATGCTGATGCGCTTCTTCGCCGTGGTGTCCCACAGGATGGTGTTGACGTCGGAGTTCGGATGCGCGCCGTGGGTGTCCATGTAGTCGTCGCGCAGCACGCTCACATAGCGGCCGTCGACGACGGAGCGCTCGGAGTATTTGCGTTCGAACGAGTAGCCGCCGCGATCTTTGAAAAGCTCAGGCTCCTGCTTGCGGTCGGCCGCAGCCTCGGCGGCATTCTTCTCGATCCACTTCTTGCCCTCGCCGAGGCAATCGGCCGCCAGCGCGCTGTCTGCCTTGATCTTGTCGTCGAGATAGACGCTCGCCTCGATGCTCGCATTCTTGATCGTGGCGTCGGGTTTGGGGTCGGCGGCGCGCGCAGGAAGGCAAAGGCACGCGAGCACGCTGGCAAGACCCATGATGCGGACAGGCGTCATCGAGCGAGCGGCGCGCATGGAAGGCTCCTGAAAGGAGAGCGTATACGGCAGCGCTACTCCGCCGCCGCGCTATGGCCGAGCCGGGCGTTGAGCTTGTGGATCAGCTCCTCGGCGGCATCCGAGATCACGGTGCCCGGCGGGAAGATCGCCTCGGCGCCGGCGGCATACAGCGCGTCGTAATCCTGCGGCGGCACCACGCCGCCGATGATGATCATGATGTCGTCGCGGCCATGTTTCTTCAGCGCGGCCTTCAATTCGGGCACCGCGGTGAGATGCGCCGCGGCAAGCGAGGAGACGCCGAGAATGTGGACGTCGTTCTCGACCGCTTGGCGGGCGGCTTCGTCGGCGGTTGCGAACAGCGGTCCGATATCGACGTCGAAGCCAACATCGGCGAAGGCGGATGCGATCACCTTCTGGCCGCGGTCATGGCCGTCCTGGCCGATTTTTGCCACCAGGATGCGCGGGCGGCGGCCCTCGGCCTCCTCGAACGCATCGATCAGGGCCTGCACTTTTTCGACCTTGTTGGACATCGCCGCTGCCTCTCGCTTGTAGACGCCGGTGATGGACTTGATCTCGGCGCGGTGGCGGCCGAACACCTTTTCCATGGCGTCCGAAATTTCGCCGACGGTGGCCTTGGCGCGAGCGGCGTCGATCGCCAGCGCCAGCAAATTGCCGTTGCCTTCGCCCGCCGAGCGGGTAAGCGCGGCGAGCGCCGCATCGACGTCCTTCTGGTTGCGCTCCTTCTTGAGTCGCGCCAGCTTGTCGATCTGCAGCCGACGCACGGTGGAGTTCTCCACCTTCAAGACGTCGATCGGCTTCTCGTTCTCGGGCTTGAACTTGTTGACGCCGATCACCGCCTGGCGGCCGGCATCGATCCGCGCCTGGGTCTTGGCGGAGGCTTCCTCGATCCTGAGCTTCGGCACGCCGGCCTCGATCGCCTTGGCCATGCCGCCGAGCGCCTCGACCTCCTGGATGTGCCCCCAGGCCTTCTGCGCGAGATCGCGGGTCAGCCGCTCGACATAGTAGGAGCCGCCCCAAGGATCGATGATGCGGTTGGTGCCGCTCTCCTGCTGCAGGAACAGCTGGGTGTTGCGGGCGATGCGCGCCGAGAAATCGGTCGGCAGCGCCAGGGCCTCGTCGAGCGCGTTGGTGTGCAGCGACTGGGTGTGGCCTTGGGTTGCCGCCATCGCCTCGATCGTGGTGCGCATCACGTTGTTGAAGACGTCCTGCGCGGTCAGCGACCAGCCCGAGGTCTGGCAATGGGTGCGCAGCGACAGCGAGCGCGGATCCTTCGGATTGAACTGCTTGAGCAGCTTGGCCCACAACAGCCGCGCGGCGCGCATCTTGGCGACTTCCATGAAGAAGTTCATGCCGATCGCCCAGAAGAACGACAGCCGCGGCGCAAAGCGGTCGACGTCGAGGCCCGCGGCAAGCCCGGCGCGCAGATATTCGACGCCGTCGGCCAGCGTATAGGCGAGCTCGAGGTCCTGCGTCGCGCCGGCTTCCTGCATGTGGTAGCCGGAAATGGAAATGGAGTTGTATTTCGGCATCCGCTGCGAGGTATAGGCGAAGATGTCGGAGATGATCCGCATCGAGGGCGCCGGCGGATAGATGTAGGTGTTGCGCACCATGAACTCTTTCAGAATGTCGTTCTGAATGGTGCCCGACAGTTTCTCCGGCGGCACGCCCTGTTCCTCGGCAGCCGCGACGAACAGCGCGAGGATCGGCAGCACCGCGCCGTTCATGGTCATCGACACGCTCATCTGGTCGAGCGGGATGCCGGCGAACAGCGTGCGCATGTCGTAGATGGAATCGATCGCGACGCCGGCCATGCCGACGTCGCCGGAGACGCGCGGATGATCCGAGTCATAGCCGCGGTGGGTGGCGAGGTCGAAGGCGACCGACAGGCCCTTCTGTCCGGCGGCGAGGTTACGGCGATAGAACGCGTTGGAATCCTCCGCCGTGGAGAAGCCGGCATATTGCCGGATGGTCCAGGGCTGGTTGACATACATGGTCGGGTAGGGGCCGCGCAGATAGGGCGCGATGCCCGGCCAGGTCTCGAGGAAGTCGATGCCTTCGAGATCGGCCTCGCCGTAAACGGATTTCACCGGGATGCCCTCGGGCGTCAGCCACGGCTCGGCACTCGCGGCCGGGGCCGCGGTGGCAACGGGCTGGAAGGCGACATCGGCGAAATTGGGAATGCGGGTCATTCCTGGGCTTCCTCAAACTGGCGATTGCGTTCGATCAATCGCTGTAGCTTCTAACTCAATCATGGTCTGGATGCTGATGGCTGACGATCGTCGCCATCTTGTCCGGTCCGTAATTCTGCATCGTGGTCTGGCTCGGCAGGTTGGCGATGCCGACCACCCAGCCGTGGCGGGACTCGGTTCCGAATTGTTGCGTCGGTATCACCCGGTCGGGCCGATCGAAAGCGCCGGTCATGATCTCGATGCGGGGCCCGTCGATGCGGCGGAAGCTCAGGGGCGTTCCGCAGGCCGCGCAGAAGTCGCGCTCGGCGATCGAGGAGGACCTGAACGCGGCGGGCTTGCCGCGGGTCCATCTGAAGTCGTTGCGATCGATGTCAGCGAAAGAGGCAAATGGCGCGCCGGACGCCTTCTGGCACATTCGGCAGTGGCAGATGCTGATCCGGGTCGGTGCGGCCGAGACGGCAAATCGGACGGCGCCGCACTGGCAGCCGCCGGTCAGAACGGGTGTCGATGGTGCCTCTGCGCTCATGTCTGCTCCATCCGCCGATAGGCGTCGCGCAATGCCGCCAGCGCATCACCGCCGGCGAAGACGAACTCGCCAATGCCGGCCGCCCGCAGCGCCGCTTCCTGGTCGCCGGGCCGCCCTGCCAGATAGATATGCCTTGCACCGGCGCCTTGAAGGGCCCTGGCGGCCTCAACGGCGCTGGCGGCATAGACCTTATCCGAGGAACAAATGCACGCCATCGTGGCGCCCGAGGCCTTGTAGGCCGCGGCCAGCGCCGCCGCGTCGGCAAAGCCCTCGCTGTCGATGGCCTCGATCCCGCCGGTTTCGAAGAAACTCTTGGCGAAGGTCGCGCGGGCCGTGAAGTCCGCGGCGGTGCCGAGATTAGCCAGGAATATCTTCGGCCGTGCGCCATGCCCCTTCAGCGCGGCATCCGACTTGTCGCGCAGCGCCTCGAACGGCTCGGCGAGCCGCATCGGCGCGAGGGCGTCGAACTTCACCTTGGTGCCGGCGAGGGACGCCGGCGCTGATGGTTTCACATCCAGCACCGCGGGGGCGGCCTCGCGCAGATCCGGAAATTCGCTGGCGCCGGTCAGCACGTCGCGGCGCTTCGCCACATTGGTCTCGCGCAGCAATCGCGTCGCGGCGACCTTGTTTTGCAGCAGCCCCTGCTCGAGCGCGGCGAAGATGCCGCCGGCCTTCTCGATCTCCTGGAACAGCGTCCACGCCGCCTCGCAGAGTTGCGAGGTCAGCGTCTCGATGCCGCCGGCGCCGGCCGCGGGATCGGAGACCTTGGCGAGGTTGGACTCATCGAGCAGCACGAGTTGCGTGTTGCGCGCCACGCGCCGGGCGAAGTCGTCGGGCAGGCCGAGCGCCAGCGTGTGCGGCAGCACCGTGATCGCATTGGCGCCGCCGAGCCCGGCCGCAAAGGTCGCGATCGTCGCGCGCAGCATGTTCACGTTGGGATCGCGCTGGGTCAGCATGCGCCAGGCGGTTTGCGCGTTGACGAAGATCGGCTTCGGCGCAAGCCCGCAGGCCTCTTCGATTCTTGCCCAAAGGCGGCGCAGCGCGCGGAATTTCGCCATGGTCAGGAACTGGTCGGCATCGGCGCTGAGGCGGAACGAGATGCCCGCGCGCGCCGCATCGAGATCGATGCCGGCGCCTTCCAGCATGCGCAGATAGGCGAGGCCCAGCGCGAGCGTGAACGCGAGTTCCTGCACCTCGGAGCCGCCGGCATCATGGACCGGCCGGCCGTCGGCCAGCACGAACGGCCCCTTGAAGCCGCGCTTGATCAGGCCATTGACGACCTGGCCGAACGACTTTTCGTAGTTGGGCCAGGCGATGGCCGCAGCACCGCGCACGGCCATGGTGCTGAGCGCCTGGTAATTGAAATGCAGATCGAGCTTGGCCGGGTCGAGCTTGCGGGCCTCGACCATGTCGGCAAAGGTCTCGCCGGCGTTCTCGCGGCCGATCACCGGGTTGAGCGCGATCATGATGCCGGCATCGAGATGGACGCCGCCGCAGGCGCGCGCCAGCGTCTTCTTGCTGGCATCGGCAAGACCGAAGCCGCGCGCGCCGGGACCGCCGGCGAACTCGAATTCGAGGCCGGTCGCGCCGTTCTCGAGATCCTGCAGCGCCTGCGCATTGGCCTGTGCGGCATCGGGATGATCGACCCGCTGCAGGATCTGCCAGGGTGCAGCGGCGGCGCGGCCGGCAAGCGGGCTTGAATTGGTGGCGCGGCGGTAGATCGGATCGATCTTCAGGCCGTCATAGGTCTTGCCGACCAGCTTCTCGAACGGGGCGCCCTTCAGCACGCCGTCGACCAGCTTGCGCCAGTCGTCATAGGTCGCAGGTCGAAAATCCGAAGCCAGAGCCAAATCGTCAGTCGAGGTCGTCATCCGCCCAAATCGTCCTTCACCGGCCCCGCGCGGGGCCCCTTGATTTGGCCGGAAATTGCCACGGGCGGGCGGCCAAGCCAAACGGTTGTTTGCGGTGGTTTGGCTTTAATCGAGGTCCGCTAGACGGAAAATACCGTCTGTAGAGACCTTCGCCAGCGCATCGGCGACGCGGCGCCCGGCGATGACGCGGTCGGGAACGATCTCGGCGAGCGGCACCAAGACGAAAGCGCGTTCGAACAAACGCGGGTGCGGCAGCGTCAGTTCCGGCTTGTTCAGTGTGACGTCGTCATAGGCGATCAGGTCGAGGTCGAGGGTGCGCGGCCCCCAGCGCTGCTCATTGGCGCGGTCGCGGCCGAATTTGGCTTCGATCTTGTGCAGCGTGAACAGCAGCGCGTGCGGATCGAGACTGGTCTCGATCTCGATGCAGGCGTTGATGAAGCTGTCCTGCTGCTGCTCGCCCCAGGGTGGCGTCGAATAATCCGACGAGCGTGCGATAAGCGCGGCCTGGGTCATGCCGCAGATATTGGCGATCGCCTTGCGAAACGTGGTGCGGACGTCGCCGACATTGCCGCCGAGGGCGATCAGGACGTCAGCCATCGGCGTTCACCCCTGGGGCGGTTGATGGCGCGAGCGGGTCAGCACCACGCCGACATCGTCGAAGATCGCGGCGATCGGCGCGTGCGGCTTGTGCACCGTGACCTTGACCGCCCGGATGCGCGGGAAGCTCGCTAGGATGTCCTCGGCCACCGCACCCGCGGCGCGCTCTAGCAGCTTGTAGTTGGTGTTCTTGAATGCCGACGTCGCGGTCGCCACCACGTTGGAATAGGAGACGGTGTCGGAGAGGCGATCGGTGCGCGAGGATTCCGAGAGGTCGGTATAGAGCTCGAGATCGATGACGAAGCGCTGCCCAACTTCGGTCTCATGTTCCATCACGCCATGACGGGCATGGATGACGATCCCGGTGATGAAGATCGTATCGGTCATTGCTGTCCCTCGATTGCCGCCGCCACGCGCAGCGCCTGAACGGTTTCGGCGACGTCATGCGCGCGGATGATACGGGCGCCATTTTGCGCCGCGATCAGATGCGCCGCGATCGAGCCGCCGATCCGCTGTTGCGGCTCCGACGCCACGACCGTGCTGATGAAGCGCTTGCGCGAGGCGCCGACCAGCAGCGGCAGTCGGAACGCGTCGAGCTCGGCGAGCCGTGCCAGCGCGGTCATGCTCTGCTCCGGGGTCTTGCCGAAGCCGATGCCGGGATCGAGCACGATCCGGTCGGGCGAAATGCCGGCGCTCGCGGCGATCGCGAGCGAGCGCTCGAAGAAGGCGGCGATGTCCTGCATGATGTCGATCGCCGGATCGGCCTGCTCGCGATTGTGCATGATGATCACGGGCACGCCGCGTGCGGCGACGAGCGGCGCCATGCCGGCATCGCGCTGCAGGCCCCAGACGTCATTGGCGATGACAGCGCCCTGGTCGAGCGCCCAGGCCACGACCTCCGATTTCATACTGTCGATCGAGACCGGCACGCCAAGGGCGATCACGTCGGCAAGCACGGGCTTCAGCCGCGCCATCTCGGCCTCGGCGGTGACCGGCTGCGAGCCGTAGGGACGGGTAGATTCCGCGCCGATGTCGATGATATCGGCGCCCTCGGTGACCAGCTTGCGGGCCTGTGCCAGCGCCTCTTCGGGTGCGGCGAACTGGCCGCCGTCGGAGAACGAGTCCGGCGTCACGTTCAGGATGCCCATCACGGCCGGATAGGGCCGCGACAACAGCGCCGGCAGCACCGCCGATACGGCCGGGCCGGTCACCGTCGATGCCATGGGCTTGCTCGCCATCATGCGGTGGCTTTGCGCTGACCGCAGCGGCAAGTCAAGGTGTGGCGCTGACGGGTGACGCGGCCCGCGGCCGAATGCCGTTAAGACAGGCTAATAGGTGATCTTGGGAGGCAGCTTGCGTGCCTCTTCGATCAGCAGCTCGACCGACTTCTCCGACGGCATCACGCGGACGAGCTTACGCCGCACATTGGCGTCCTTCATGCTCTGCGCGAGCCGCGACGGGTTGCGGTGCGCGAGCTCGCGCACGGTGGTGACGCCGGCGGCGCGGACCAGGCCGACCTTCGCCTTGCCCATGCCGGGAATCCGCATGTAGTCGGAGATGTTGGCCCATTCGAGCAATTGTTGTTCGCTGATCCCGGTCTTGGCGGCGAGCGCCTTGCGTCCCTTGACGGTGCGGGCGGCTTCAAGCAGTGCGTCGGTCGTGCGGATACCTTGCGATTTCAGTTTGGTGGCGCAATAGGCGGACAGGCCTTCGATCTCGGAGAGGGGGTATGTCATGATACTCGTATGCAGGTAGAAGGGAGCGCACGTGCAATGGCGTTTTGGGAGAATGCTTCAGGCAAACTGGCTGAGGCCCGGCGTCCCCGAGATGATCTCGCCCATTTGATCCGCTCCGATTTTGTCGCGGCCGAACCTGAAAAGTTCACGCGCGACGTTCTGAATCTCACTCATGCTCAATCCAAGCGCCATCAGCCGGGTGCCGACAGCCATCAGACCGCCACCCATCAACCGCGATAGACCACCGCTGTTGTTGGAGGCGGCGATTGCCGCTTCGGCGCCGGGGATTTGGTCGATCAGAGCCTGAACTTTGTCGGAAGGTCCCTCGTTACGGAGGAAACCCAGAACGATGCCGATGGTTTTTTCAGCGACAGCACCGTCGATGCCGGCCTTCGCGGCCAGCTGCCCAACCAATTCGTCCATATTGCCCCGCCTCAACCGGTTTTTGCCGGATTATTCTTGAAGATTTATCTTGAGCGCCTGTGTCACGAAATACAAGCGATCCGCGCATTTCAGTTCGTTTTCTTTTTCGATCGCGTCGGGAGTGTTGCACCTCTGCAAGATTGAGCGGCGGATTCACACCATCTTGTCGCAATGCGCAATGCCTTTCGTCACTTGGCCGGGAATAAAGTATGAGGAACTGGTGGAGCGACAATATACATCAGTGCGCGCCGATGGTTTCAATCGACCTGCAAGATGCAATATGATGTCATCGGTTCGAATGGATCGAGCCGATTTAAAATCGCGTTAAGAGGCGAAGCGATGGCGACGTCCGACACCAAGTTGGCCGATACCGATGAGAAGATCTTTATCGGCAAGGGCGAGGAAACAGCCTGGCTGACGCTTGCGCTGGCCAACCGCCACGGCCTTGTGACCGGTGCGACCGGAACCGGCAAGACCGTCACGCTACAGGTCATGGCTGAAGGATTTGCGCGCGCCGGCGTTCCGGTTTTCGCAGCCGACATCAAGGGCGATCTTTCCGGTATCTCCGAAGTCGGCGAGGCCAAGGACTTTATCCTGAAGCGCGCCAAGGAGATGGGCCTGACCTTCCAGCCGGATCAGTTCTCGACCGTATTCTGGGACGTGTTCGGCGAGCAGGGCCATCCGGTGCGCGCCACCGTCACCGAGATGGGACCGTTGTTGCTCTCGCGGATGCTCGATCTGAACGACGTGCAGGAGGGCGTGCTCAATGTTGCCTTCCGTGTCGCCGACGAGAACGGCCTCACGCTGATCGACATGAAGGACCTGCGAGCGCTGCTGGATGCGATCGCCCCGGACGGCAGCAAGAAGCCTGCCGACGACGAGGAGGATCCGCTGGCGCCGATCCGCAAAGCGGCACAGAGCTACGGCAATGTGTCCAAGGCGACCGTCGGAACGATCCAGCGTCAGCTCCTGGTGCTCGAGAACCAGGGCGGTGCAAAGTTCTTCGGCGAGCCGGCGCTGACGCTGAAGGATTTCATGCGGACCGACCGCGACGGCCGCGGCATGGTCAATATCCTGGTCGCCGACAAGCTGATGCAGAGCCCGCGGCTTTACGCCACCTTCCTGCTCTGGATGCTTTCGGAATTGTTCGAGGAATTGCCGGAGGCCGGCGACCTGCCGAAGCCGAAGCTGGTGTTCTTCTTCGACGAGGCGCATCTCTTGTTCACCGACGCGCCGAAGGCGCTGATGGACAAGATCGAGCAGGTGGTGCGGCTGATCCGCTCCAAGGGCGTCGGCGTCTATTTCGTCACGCAGAATCCGATCGACGTGCCGGACAAGGTGCTGGCGCAGCTCGGCAACCGCGTGCAGCACGCGCTGCGCGCCTTCACGCCGCGCGATCAGAAGGCGGTTGCCGCGGCCGCACAGACCTTCCGGCCCAATCCGAAGCTCGACACCGCGCGGGTGATCATGGAGCTCGGCAAGGGCGAGGCGCTGGTGTCGTTCCTCGAGGGCGGCGGCACGCCGTCGATGGTCGAGCGCGTCATGGTGCGCCCGCCGTCGGCGCGGATCGGGCCGATCACGCCGGAGGAGCGCAAGGCGATCATGGATGCGAGCCCGGTGAAGGGCAAATACGACACCGCGGTCGATGCCGAATCCGCCTACGAGATCATCCGGAAGCGGCTCGCCGGGACGGCGGCGCCGGCGGACGGCAGCGCCGGCGGCGAGGGTGGCGGCATCCTCGGCCAGATCGGTTCGATCGCGTCCACGATCTTCGGCACCAATGTCAAGCGCGGCCGCATGTCGACCGGGCAGGTGATCGCGCGCAGCGTCACGCGCTCGGTGACCGACAAGGTGATCGGCGGCGTGGCCGCCGATCTCGGCAAATCGCTCGGCGGTTCGGTTGGCGGCTCGATCGGCCGGGCGCTGGTGCGCGGCGCTCTCGGTGGATTGCTGCGCCGATAGCATCGCGCCGGCCGGCCGAAGCGGGAGACCGGCTTTGCCTCCCGCGGCCGGCGCGCTACAACCTGGCGCAACGTCCAACAAAAAGGATATCCGCGATGTCCAACGCCAAGCTGCAGCCCGTCCTCGACCGCATCGACGCCGATTTCGACAACAGTCTCGAGCGGCTGTTCACGCTGCTGCGGATCAAATCGATCTCGGCCGATCCGGCCTTCGCTGATGACTGCAAGGCGGCTGCCGATCATCTCGCCAAGGATATCGCGACCCTCGGCTTCAAGACCGAAGTGCGGCCGACTGCCGGCCATCCGGCCGTGGTCGGCAAGCTGAACGGCTCAACCGATGGACGACCGCACGTGCTGTTCTACGGCCACTACGACGTGCAGCCGGTCGATCCCCTGAATCTCTGGCACCGTCCGCCGTTCGAGCCTGTCGTGACCGACCATGCCGACGGGCGCAAGATCATCGTCGCGCGCGGCGCCGAGGACGACAAGGGACAGTTGATGACCTTCGTCGAGGCGTGCCGTGCCTGGAAGACGGTGACGGGATCGCTGCCGGTCGACATCACGATCGTCATCGAGGGTGAAGAGGAGATCGGTTCGAAGAATTTCGTGCCGTTCCTCGAGGCGAACAAGGACGATCTCAAGGCCGACTTCGCGCTGGTCTGCGACACCGGCATGTGGGACCCGAATACGCCGGCGATCACCACCTCCTTGCGCGGCCTGGTCTATGACGAGGTCAAGATCAAGGCTGCCAATCGCGATCTGCATTCCGGCGTGTTCGGCGGCGGCGCGCAGAACCCGATCCGCGTGCTGACGCGGATCCTCGGCGGCCTGCATGACGAGAACGGCCACATCACCATCCCGGGGTTCTATGACGGCGTGAAGGATTTGCCGCCGGATATTCTGGCCCAGTGGAAGCAGCTCAATCTGACGCCGGAGAGCTTCCTCAAGCCGATCGGCCTCTCGGTGCCCGCCGGCGAAAAGGACCGGCTCCTGATCGAGCAGGTCTCCTCGCGCCCGACCTGCGACATCAACGGCATCGTCGGCGGCTATACCGGCGAGGGCTCCAAGACGGTGATCGCGGCCGAGGCGTCGGCGAAGGTCTCGTTCCGCCTGGTCGAGGGACAGGATCCCGAGAAGGTCCGCAAGGCGTTCCGCGATTATGTGAAGGCGCGCCTGCCGGCCGACTGCAAGGCCGAGTTCACCGACCATTCCAGCGCGCCGGCGATCGCGCTCGACTGGAACATGAAGCCGCTGGCAGCCGCGCGCCGTGCGCTGACCGACGAATGGGGCAAGGAGGCGCTCTTGATCGGCTCCGGCGCCTCGATCCCGATCGTCGCCGATTTCAAGCACACGCTCGGTCTCGACAGCGTGCTGATCGGCTTCGGGCTCGACGACGACAACATCCATTCGCCGAACGAGAAGTACGACCTCAAGAGCTACCACAAGGGCATTCGCTCCTGGGCGCGGATCCTGGCGGCGTTCGCCGACGCCAAATAGCGCGAGGCACACTGCACGTAAAAACGCCGCCCGGAATTGGGCGGCGTTTTGATTCGGATGTAGGATGGGTAGAGCGAAGCGAAACCCATCGCTTCTTCATTGCAATCAGTCATGGTCACCTATCGTCGTAATTTCATTGCTGGAGGCAGTTTCTTCTTCACGGTCAATCTAGAGGACCGGCGTCTGCGATTGCTGACAGACCACATCGATCAACTGCGCGCCGCCTTCCGTGAAACGCGCGAACGGCATCCTTTCACGACCGAGGCGATTGTCATTCTGCCCGATCACCTCCATGCAGTGTGGAGCTTGCCGGAAGGTGATGCTGACTTTGCGACGCGCTGGCGGCAGATCAAATCGGCATTTTCACGAAGCCTTCCGGTCGGCGAACTCATTTCGGGTAGCCGAGCTGCCAGGTCGGAACGCGGCATCTGGCAGCGACGCTACTGGGAGCACACGATCCGGGATGAAAGTGACCTCGCTCGTCACATCGACTACTTGCACATCAATCCACTCAAGCACGGCCTCGTGAAGCGGGTGAGGGACTGGCCGTATTCGTCGTTTCATCGCATGGTCAGGCTCGGAGTCTACCCGGAGGACTGGGCTGGCGACGGGGAGAGAACGGATGGAGCGTTCGGTGAGCGGTCTTGATGCTGAGGCGTGATGGGTTTCGCTGCGCTCTACCCATCCTACGGGTCTCGGCCAGGCCCCCGAACGTAAAAACGCCGCCCGGAATTGGGCGGCGTTTTGATGCCGATAGTGCAGAGGGTGTTGGCGAGCACTCTACCCGAAGATTGTGAAATTTCAATCACGGTAGCCGGGATTGACCCGGTCGAGCTTGCGCAGCAGCGGCGGCCAGACCAGCTGGGTCGAGCGCAGCTCGGCGCGGTCCGGGTTGGAGAGCAGCTCGGTGTTCTTGTCGATCGCATGCTGGTCGACCGGATAGGCGATCGGTCCGAGCGCGCGGGTCGCCACCTGCATCGAGCAGGCGCGCTCCAGATGGTACATCCGCTCGAAGGCGGATGCGACCGAGCGGCCGACCGTCAGGGTGCCGTGATTGCGCAGCAGCATGTGGTTCTTGCTGCCGAGATCGCGCTGCAGGCGCGGCCGCTCGTCATGATCGAGCGCGATGCCTTCATAGTCGTGATAGGCGAGGTCGTGGGTGACGAGCTGTGCGGTCTGGTTCAGCGGCAGCAGCCCGTCGGGGCCGCTCGACACCGCGGTGCCGTCGACGGTGTGCAGATGGAGCACGCAGCCGGCGTCCTCGCGCACCTCGTGGATCGCCGAATGGATGGTGAAGCCGGCCGGATTGATGCTGTAGTCGCTCTTCGAGAGCTGGTTGCCGTCGAGGTCGACCTTGACGAGGCTCGACGCGGTGATCTCGTCGAACATCAGCCCGTAGGGGTTGATCAGGAAGTGATGCTCGGGCCCCGGCACGCGGGCGGAGATGTGGGTATCGACCAGATCGTCCCAGCCATAGAGCGCGACCAGCCGGTAGCAGGCAGCAAGATTGATCCGCTGCTCCCATTCCGCCGCACTCATATCCGACGGCACTTCCTTCAGGCGCGCTTCCGCTGGCGACATGACCGATTGCTCCATTGATGGCGTTATTGCTTGGTCCAAGCGTAGCGCCGCCGCCGGACCGCAGCAAGGCAGGGTAACGGCGTGACAGTCATGTCGGCATGCGGCCCACGATCGGAACGGCAATTGTCAGTGGGCAGCGTGATGCCTTACGGCGCCGGGATCGCCAGCAGGCTCGAGATGCTGCGGCCGCGGATGTCGTAGACGCGGGCGAACACGACGTCGTCGCGCTTGATCTCAACCATGACAGGCGCGGCCAGCCCCTTGCAGTAGAATTCGCCGAGCGTCATCGCGAAGTCGGCGGCGTTGCTGTCCCAGCCGATCGTGAAATCAGGGCCGAGCGCGACCTGTGCGGGGCGCTGCGGTCCGCACACCGCGACCTTCCACTTGCGGTTCTGCGGCGGCACTTCCTGCCGCTCCGCCAGCTGCTCGCGCAGCCCGTCGGATGCCTGCTTCAGCGCCAGGCCCCAATAGTCCAGCATGAAGAAGTTGTCCGCGGTGCGCACCGTGCCGGCGATGTGGTTGAAGTGCGTGTACTGATACGGATGCAGGCGGATCATTTCGCTGAGCGGCAGCAAGAGGCCGAATGCGAACATGGCGAGCGCCGCGGGCTGCCAGGCCCGGCGGTTCTCGCCGAGCCAGTCCATGCCGCGCGCGAATGCGACGCCGGCCAGCACCGTCATCGGCGGAATCACGAAGATGAAGTGACGGATGCCGTTATAGAGCGCCGGCCGCTTCACCATCGCGATCACCAGCGGCAGCGTCGCCGCCAGCGTCAGCATCAGCATGATCGACTTGCGCTTTGCGGTGACGTCGTAGCGCGACAGCGACATCAAGGTGATGACGACGGCGGCTGCCAGCAGCACCAGCAGCACTTCGGGAAGCTGCAGCGCGAACAAGGTGGGCAGATAGGACCACGGCATGTCCGGCACCGACACCAGCGCGCCGTCGAACATCTCCTTCCACGGTTTCTCGAAGAAGTGCGAGAAATAGGTCACCGCTTCGAGCGGATGTCCGGGCTCCATGATCGACCACGGCCAGATCAGGCCCATCACGAGATAGCCCAGCACAAGTCCCGGCAGCAGCACATAGACGACATGGGCAAAGCGGTGGGTCGCCTCGCGCGGGCCCTGCTTGCGGAATTCCTCGATCAGGAGCGGGACGAAGCCGACCACGGCGTAGATCAATGCGAGCCCGCCAAGCACGCGGCAGCCGATCGACAGGCCGGCGCCCAGGCCGACGATCAGGATGGTGCGCGGCGAGGGCGCCGGATATTCCTCGATCAGGCGGACCAGGCCCATGATCAGGACCACCATCGCCACGGCGAACGGCGCATCCTTCGGATTCATGAACATGTGGCCGTAGAAGGTCGGGCACAGCGCCAGCAGCAGCAGCGCCGCCAGTCCCGCCAGCGGGCCGCCGACGCGGCGTGCCAGGCGCCAGGTTACGGCAAGGCCGATGACGCCGACGATCGCGCCGAGCAGGCGGCGCGTCTCGAACAGTTCGAGCGGAATGATCTTGTGCAGCAGGGCCGCGGCCATGTCGAAGCCGCCGCCGTACATATACAGATTGGCAAACGACAGCGCGCCGGTGTCCTTGAACCCGGACTCGTACATGCGCAGCAGGAGGTCGGCATATTCAGCGTGGGTGTAATCGTCCCAGCCCAGACCGTAATCGCGGAACGTCAAGCCGGCGACCACGGCGACCACGCCGAGGACGAGGACAGCGAGATCGTCGCAGGTCTTCTCCACCGAGCGCCGCGCAGGCGCCTCGAGGGCAGACGTCGTAATCGATGACATAGCTAGTGATACCGGCGTGCCTGTGGCCCAGATTGGCGCTTTAGGGCCTCATTCCCCGGCATCCATAGCGCAGTTCCGTTTCCGAGTAATTGGTAATTGTGGCGTAATTTCCCAGATGCGTTGCAATAAATTGGCAGCAATTCGTAGCCAGTAAATCTACGGGAGCTGGCTGCCCGACAGTCACTGCGGCCGCGGTGAAACAACGCATCGCGGCTTGGTTAAGCGGGATTTTAGGGAACTCTGTCTACAATTGGCGGTTGGCGGTGTGGGCAATATGACGGTATCGTGGCGTTGGTGGCCCGCGCCGATTTTCGGTCGGGTCTCCCGGGGGTTAGGTCGATGAAGGTTGGTCTGTTGGTCGTCGGCGCGGGCCTGGTCGTGGCGGGCTTGGCGGCGATCGGCCTCGGAATTCCAAACAAGGAATTCAGCGTCGGCGGCACGTTGATCGCAACAGGCGTGACCGGCGCATGTACCGGCGTGATTGTTGTGGCCCTTGCCGCCATCCTTCGCGAACTCCAGGCCATGGGCGACCGGCTCGATGCCGTCGTTGCGGTGGGTCTGCGGTCCGGGTCGCCGTCTGCAACTTCCCCGCGCGGCACTCCCGACGATCCGGTGTTCCCGCCGCCTGAGCCGAAGGTCTCGGCGCCTCCGCCGCTGGCTCCAGCGTTCCCGCCGTCCGCTCCCGCGGCGCCGCCGCCCTGGCACGACGAGATCGCCTCGCGCGGCGCATCAGGCGAGGTGCCGCCGCCTGCACCGGCCGCCGCGCCCGCGGATGGCGCTGCGCCGCCCAAGCGGCGCAATCTGCTGTTCTCCTCCTCGCGCAAGGAGCGCGAGCGGAGCCAGGGGCGTGCCGCCGAACCGCTCACGCCGGATCTGTTGTCGCCGGAACTGCGCCCGAATCCGGGCGGTTCGGCCGAACCCGCGCCGGCAACCTTCGACGATGCCTGGCCGAGAGCCGACCGGCCGCGGTCGGTCGACGTCGCCCCGCGGCGCGGCCCCCGGACGCCATCGACCTTCGGCGAGGCCCAGTCGGCCGCCGCCTCACCGTCATCGGGCCATCCGCCGACGCCCCAGGAGCAGCCGCCGGTGACCGTGCTCAAATCCGGCGTCGTCGACGGCATGGCCTATTCGCTCTATTCGGACGGATCGATCGAGGCGCAGATGCCCGAGGGCATGATGCGATTTGCCTCGATCGACGAGCTCAGGTCGCATCTGGAGCAGCGGCCTTAGATCCGCGCCAATACTTGCGCGCAGCCGGCCCGAAGCCGGAAACGCGGCCGTTGTTGTCAGATTTGCTGCAATTCGTGCATATTCGCAAAGTAGTACGCGATTCCATTAATGTATTGCTGCGCATGGATACTGTCCGGTGGGCGCCGGGCTGTCGATAGCACGGGAAGATTGAGCCATGTCCGATACGTCAGGCAAAACGCCGGTCGAGCTGACCGCCAACATCGTTTCGGCCTATCTCAGCAACAATCCGACGCCGGCCTCGGACATTCCGAACCTGATCAGCCAGGTCCACTCCGCTTTGCTGCGGGTGTCGAGCGGACGCAACGACACGCCGAGCGAGCCGGCCAAGCCTGCGGTGTCGATGAAGAAGTCGATCACGCCCGAATATCTGGTGTGCCTCGAGGACGGCAAGCGCTTCAAGTCGCTGAAGCGCCATCTGCGCACCCAGTACAACATGACCCCGGAGCAGTATCGCGACAAATGGGGCCTGCCGGCCGATTATCCGATGGTGGCGCCGAACTATGCGGTGGCGCGATCGCAGCTCGCCAAGAAGATGGGCCTCGGCCAGCAGGCGCGGAAGCGGAAGTAAAGATCTACGCGGCGGACGCCAGCGCCTCGCGCGCATCGTTGCGGATGCGGTCGACCATCGAGCGCAGGCCGTTGGAGCGCTGCGGCGTCAGATGGTCGCGGAAGCCGAATTCGTCGAACAGCGCGAGCGCGTCGGTGCCGAGGATTTTCTTGGGCGTTTGCCCGGAAAACAGCGTCAGCACGATCGCGACCAGGCCGCGCACGATGTGGGCGTCGCTGTCGCCGATATAGATCAGGCGCGGTTCGCCGTTGGCATCGCGCTCGATCCGCTTCGACAGCCAGACCTGGCTGACGCAGCCCTGCACCTTGTTCTCGGCCGAGTGCTCTGCCTCCGACAACGGTTCGAGCGTGCGGCCGAGCTCGATGACATAGCGGTAACGGTCGTCCCACTCGTCCAGCAGCGCAAAATTGTCCCTGATTTCGTCGATCGTCGTCATCGTGGCCCGCGTCCTGTCCTTGACGGCTTATATAGGAAGGCGGGCCGCGAAAGCGATGAAAATGGAACCGGTTCCCGGCTGTTTTGACGCGTTTTCTTCACGCGAACCGGTGCCTGCCTCGCTCGATCGCGCTTTGGTTTCCGCTCACGGCGTAGGCGGCAGGCGGAATTCGATCGACTGATCCTCCGCGGTCAGCGTGTCGCGGAACGCGGTGGCTGAATTGGTCTCGTCCTGGCCGATCGAGCCGGTGTGGTCGGGTGGCTTCTTGTCGGTGATGATCTGGTAGAGCTTGCGCGCCCCGTCGGTCGCGCGCTGGCCGATCGCGGTCGCAGCCTGGCCGCCAACCTCGCAGGCGGACGGCTGGCGCTTGCAGAACTGACCCATGTCGTTGATCGTCGCAGTCGCGGCCGACACCGCGTCCGACGCGCTGATCTGCGGCGTCTTGTCCGCTTCGGGTGTTTTGTCTCTCGGCAGCAGCACGAGCACAAGCCCGAGCCAGAATGCCAAACGCAGCAGGAAGAACATGGCGCGATCCCGGTCGTCTGTCTTGTCTTGCTTCTTGCGCGGTCGATGCCGCTATTGGCCTTGAGGGTTAGCATCGGTCGATAAATCGGAAGTATCTGCCTTGAAGTAAATCCGCCGAAAAATCGCGGAAAATTCGCCTGAATTGATTCGCCGTAAATTTTCGATTGATGGCGGCCGACGCCCGCCGGATACGCAGGATTCGCCGCGTCCACCATTTCGAAACCATAGAATGTCGCATCCGGAAACCAGCCGTTCACCATCCCCGACAAATGGCCGGTGAATAGCGGGTCAAACCCGCTCCAATGCACGGTGTTTGGCGGCAGGCCGCCCAGCCTTAGCGTTCGCTTAAGTTCGCTCTGACACGTTGACCTGCAATCACGAAGGAGGCGTTCCGGCGCGTCTGTGTTGACGATTGAGCCGAAGCGCGAGTGCTGTGAGTAGTTTGAGTCTGATCCGCGATTGCCTGGATGCGCTGCTGCATCCGTCGGCGCAATATGATGCGCTGACGCGTGCGCGCCATCGTGCCTTCATGGCGCCGCGGCTGCTCGGCAGCCTGGCGGCGCTTGCCTCGTTCCCTGCCTTTCTTGCGATGCGCGGTGCGCCGACGGCGATCGAGGTCGCGGCATTCGCCTGGCTGATCGCGCCGATTCTGCTGTCGTGGTTCCTGTCGCGCACCGGCCGCTATGAAGGCGCGCATGTGCTGTCGTCGCTGGCGCTCGCCGGTCTCGTGATGATGATCGCGGCGACGACCGGCGGCATCGCCTCGTTCGCCGCCGTGTGGCTCGTCGTCATTCCGATCGAGGCGGCGCTGTCGGCCTCGCGGCGCGTGGTGGCGTTTGCGTTCGCGCTGGCGATGATCTGCGCGGCGCTGCTGAGTGTGCTCGGCCATTATCATGTGCTGCCGGTCATCGATCCCGCGGTTGCCTCGAACAGCACGCTGGTCGGCTTCGGCCTCGTATCGGCGATCTTCTACGCGGCCGGGCTCGCCTTCGGCGCGGAGTCGCTGGCGCGCACCAGCGTGGCGCTGCTCTATGTCGAGGAGGAGCGCTACCGCCTGCTCGCGCATAACATGAGCGACGTGCTGTCGCGGCACAGCCGCAACGGTGCGGTGCGCTTCATCTCGCCCGCGGCCGAGAACATGCTCGGCGTGCCGGCATCGCGGCTGTTGGGCCACGGCCTGTTCGACCGCGTTCATGTCGCCGATCGCCCGGCCTATCTCACGGCGCTGTCGGACGCCGCGCGCGGTGACTCGCGCAGCGTCGAGTTCCGCGTGCGCCGTGACGGTGCGCGGGGCGAAGTCGCCGCCGAATTCATCTGGGCTGAGATGCGCTGCCGCCCGCTTGATCAGGCCGCCGCCGATGCCGAGGTCGTCGCCGTGATCCGCGACGTGACCGATCGCAAGGTGCAGGAGCAGGCGCTCGAACAGGCGCGCAACGTGGCCGAGCAGGCCGATGCGTCGAAGACGCGCTTCCTGGCCACCATGAGCCATGAACTGCGCACCCCGCTCAACGCCATCATCGGCTTCTCCGAGATGATCGCGCAGGAAGACGTGCTCGGCCTCGACGTGGCCCGCCGCAAGGAATACGCGCAGCTGATCAACGATTCCGGCCAGCATCTGCTGTCGGTCGTCAACGGCATCCTCGACATGTCGAAGATGGAGTCGGGGAATTTCGAGATTTCGCCGGAGCCGTTTGCGCCGCGGCCGGCGCTGCTCAATTGCTGCAATCTGGTGGCGTTGAAGGCGCGCGAGAGCGGCGTCGATCTCGTCACCCGCGTGCCCGACGATCTGCCGATCGTGAACGGCGATCCGCGCGCGTTCAAGCAGATCGTGCTCAATCTGGTCTCCAACGCCATCAAGTTCACCGAGCGCGGCGGCAAGGTCACCGTGTCGGCTGGCGTCGAGGGATCGCGGCTGGTGCTGCGTGTCTCGGACACCGGCGTCGGCATTGCCGCCGATGATCTCAAGCGGATCGGCGATCCGTTCTTCCAGGCCGGCAAGACTTATCAGCGCCGCCACGAGGGCACCGGTCTTGGTCTTTCCATCGTGAAGGGGCTGGTCGGCCTGCACCACGGCGAAATCAATGTGGAGAGCAAGGTGGGCGAGGGCACCATTGTATCGGTCGCGCTGCCGCTGGCGTTCACCCCGCCCGCCGCCGTCGAGCCGTCCAGCAACGTCTCGACCCTGAAGCCCGCGCTGCGTTCCGGACTACAAGAGCAAACCCATCAGGTGAAGAAGAGTGCCTAGACAGACTTTGGATGACGATGAAACGCCGCGCCGTCGCCGCGGCGCCAAGGCAGTGGCCATCGCGGCCGAGGAGGAACGTGGCCTCGTCCTGCGCCTGCTGCTGCACAGTCCGAAGGATCTGGTTGCCGGCGTGCTGGCGACGTCCGCCATCGTTGCGATCCTGATCAATGCGCTGTTCCTGCAGGCCGGCCGTCATCCGTCGCCGATGTTCGGCGGTTCGGTTGTGACGCTGCCGCCGCCGGCCCCGGTTGCCGCGGCCACCAGCCCGATACCGCGGCCGCGTCCGGCCGAGGCCGCTGCCCGATCGATTGAGCCGGCCGCCATGGAGCCGAGCAAGCCCGTCGACGTGAAGCCGGTGGAGACCAGGCCGGCCGAGACCAGGTCCGTCGAAGCCAAGCCGGCAGAACCCAAGGCCGAGGCCAAGCCGGTCGATCCGATGGCCAATCTGGTGCTGAAATCGACCACCGCGCCGGCGGCCGCCGCACCGTCCCCGGCCGCCGGACCGTCAAACGTCGTTCGTCCGCCGGCACCGATCCCGACCGCGCATCTGAGCCCGGCCGGAAAACGCATCGCCGCGGTCCAGCGTACACTGACCGAGTATGGCTACGGCCAGCTCAAGCCGACCGGCACGATCGGCGCCGACACCCAGCACGCGATCGCGAAGTTCGAGCGCGCCCGCAAGCTGCCGGTGACCGGACAGATGTCCGATCGCCTGGTGCGCGAGCTCGGCGCGATGATCGGCCATTCGATCGAGTAGTCTCTCTGCGAAGGCATTGAAGATGTATTCGTCATGCCCGGGCTTGTCCCGGGCATTGACGTCTTTGAGACTTGTTGCAGCCAAGACGTGGATGGCCGGGACAAGCCCGGCCATGACGAGTTAAGGCGCGTCGCCAAGCAGAACGTCCCTGACCTCGTCGGAGAACAGCTTCCTGCGGCCGGCCACCAGCACCCATTCCGGATCGTGGCGATCCGGAATAGCGCGCGGCATGCCGTGATCGAGCAGGGCCTGCGCGCAGCCCACCCAGTCGCCGCCGCTGACCGGCTCGTTGCAGGAGGCCCATGACAAGGAGCCGGACGCGTTGTCGCCGAAGCCGTGCTGCTCGGTCCACTCCGCGCCGTGCTCGAGCAGGAATCGCGTCAGTTCGGCATTGCCGCGGAACACGGCGTGATTGAGCGCCGACGCATCCCAGTCGCCGCCACGCACCGTGATCGGCCAGCCGAGCTCGACCATCAGCCGCACAGCATCGTCGCCGCCTGCCGCGGCAAGCTCCGGAAGCAATCGCAATTGCTGCGGTGAAAGTGAACCTGGAAGATCGGGCCGACTGGCCTGGATTCGCCGCGCCTCGTTCTCGTCACCGCTGCTGCACGCCGCGACGAACCGCTCATCATCGGCAAGCGTCTCATCGCCGATGCGTTCGCGCAGCAACTCGGCGACATCGGTCAGTCCGAACTGCAATGCGTAGCGGTAGGCGCTGAGCCCGCCTGGTGTTGTGATGCGCGGATCTGCGCCGGCGTCGAGCAGTATCGCGATGCAGGTTCGCGACCGCCGCCGGCGGATCGCCCACAGCAACGGCGAGCCGCATTCGGTCAGCGGCGCGTTGCCGGCGGGTTCGTTTGGATTGCCGCCGTGCCGCAGCAGCAGGTCGAGCGCCGCCACGTTCTCGTCATCGAGCACCTTGTACATCGCGTTGGTGCCGGCGATCCGTGCGCCATGCTCAAGCAGCAGGCCAGTCGTCACCGAGCCTTCGAGCGAGTGGTAGAGCGATTCATTGTCGTTCGGATTGGCGCCCGCTTCGAGCAACAGTCTGGTCAGTTCGAGATCGTGGTTGCGGCCGGCGGCGCCGTACAGCGCTGACAGCGGATTGCTGTCATCGGGTGCGTCGAGCGTTCCGGGCGGCCAGCGGCTGCTGATGTGCTGGTCGGGATCGGCGCCGGCCTGCAGCAGCAGGCGTGCGCAGCGATGCAGCCGCGTCTGAAATTCCGGAAGCTGCAGCAGGCTGGAATGCGTTACGGCGACCAACGGCGGCAGTTTGAACGGACCGCCGGGACGGTTGACCCACGTGGGATCACTCATTGCGGTACGCCGAACGATTTCTGCGTCGCCGATGGCACAGGCGAGATAGGGATCGTCGGCGACAAGACTGGAATCCTCGGTGAGCATCCGCGCCGCAACGCGCGGATTGGCGCGGTCGGTGGTGCCGGCGACGTCCGCGGCATAGACCAGCTGCAGCCATCGCCGCACGCGATCGGCCTTGCTTTTACCAAGCGGCAATTGTGCGTCGACATAGCGCCGCAGATCCGGCCAGGAGGCGAAGCCGAGATCGCGCGCCACGCAGGACTGCGCATCGTGCAGCCGCAGATCAAGCGCGGCGATTTGAGCGTCGCTGCACCCGGCCGCAGCCGGAAGCGCATGCCGGAAACGCGCGTAGGCCTCTGGCGCCTGCCGCCGATAAAGGCGAATGAGCTCCTTGGCCTGCTTCTTCAGATGATCGAGATTCAATCGCGCGGGCGATCGGTCCATGGAAACCTCCGTGCATCATCGCCGATGGTCCACAAAACCGGCTGCACAAAGGCTTGGGTGGCCGCTCAATTGATGCAAGTGGGTTCAACCCTTCCCGTGGACCCGGGCGCGGCTTGCACCGCGTATCCAAGGATATGGGTGACGATTGGTTCGGTCAACCCGCCGCGGCGTGACGACATCTGTGACAATTGGACGTGACCGCGCCGCTGGCTTATAGGTCGGCGCATGCGATTGAAAACAAGCATTTGGGTCGCGGCGTATCTGCGCCGCTGCCAGACCGAGGGCGTGTTCGGCGCGGTCCGCAAGAAGGGCGCCGAGGAAGCCGGGGCCGTGTTCGTCAAGGTGGCGCTGATGGACGGCAACGCGATGCTGTATGCGCCGGCGCCGCAGACGGTCTATGACGACAGCCGTCCGGTCGAGCGGCTGTTCGTGCCGACCGCGCCACAGCCGGTGTCGGAGCCATCTGTCGAAGAGCGCTTGACCAAGGAGCTCCGCTTCGATCCCGATGCCTGGATCGTCGAGACCGAGGACCGTGCCGGGCGGCACTTCCTCGATCTGGCGAAGGGCTAACTTCCAGACTTCTGATTTCGGACAGCGGGCGCGCTGCCGGGTTGCAACGCGGGGCGCGTCTGCGAGGATGTCGCGCGCACGCGATGACGCTCATCGTCATAGAGCGACGAGCGATACCTGGCGCGGGCCACCGCCATGGTCGAGCCGCGCCACGCCGCCAGCATCACCAACGCCGAGCGCTCGCTCAGGCGATCGTAGAGCCGCGACAGCCGATAGACGTAATTGACCGAGGAGCCGGCTTCCGGATTGAGGAACATCAGGATCCGCTGGAACGCGGCGCTCGACACGTCGAGCGCTCGCATCGCGCAGGCGAGTGGCTCGCCGCCGGAATCGTTGACGACGTCCGCGGCGATCCGCGACGGCAGGATCAGCGCTTCGCCGAGTTCGAGCGTGAAGTTATCGAGGTCCTCGGCAAACGCTGCCATCTCCAGGATATGGATCGCGCGCGCTGCGCGCGCGGCCGGGATCCGCGCCGCGGCCTTCAGCGGCGTCTCCTGCAGATTGTGCAGGATCTGCGCGCGCTCCTTCGTGCTGGCGGCAAAGAACATGTCGGAGATTTCAGCGGCATCGTTCGGCCGCATGGCAAGGCTCGCGGCCATCCGCAGCTCGGCTTCGGTCGGGATATTGGCCGGCAGCGCGGAGGGGGCGGGCGCAGGAATCGGCGCGGCCGCCGGCATCGGCTGATCGGGACCGACGCGGCGCAGCCCGAGCTTGTCCACGATCCGTGCGGGCGTCGCCGGATAGATCGCAAGCCGCGCGCGGACCGCGGCACGGGTCGCGTCGTCGACCTCGTCGATCAGGCGCGTCGTCAACTCGATGAACTGGCGCTCTTCATCGGCGGAGTGTGCGCTCGCCTGCACATAGAGGTCGGTCAGGACGCGCAGCAGCGTCGGGCGGATGTCGACGCCCTCGCGACGGGAGAGCGTCATCAGCCCATCGAAACCAGGAAATAGCGGAGCTGCGCTCATCTCGGGGCGTACGCGACTTGCCAGTAGACTTCGATTTGAAAACCTTGTGGCAGCGAGCCTACGCAGGCTGTTTTAAGAGGCAGTTAAGGAAAACAAGCCGTGAAGGTGAATGCTTGAATTTGCGCGTGTCTATTAAGGCACAGCGCCATATCCGTAACCGTCCGTACCGGCGGCTTAAGATGTCATTAACCATGCGCGTTCTTAACTCGGCGTGCGCGGGGCAAATCATGTCCGTGCGGGGCCAGAGAGAACGGAACATGGGCACCATCGTTGAGTTTCCGGCGGATGCGGCTGCACGGCGGCCGAGCATGGCCGGTGCTGCCGGCGAAGGCATGGGGACCGTACTGATCCTTCCCGTCGTCCGGATCGAGCGAACGACGGAGGAGACCGGCGGTGGTCGCGGACCGGAGCAGGGCACTGCGCAGGGCCGCCGTCGCCGACGCCGCTCCTGATCGCGGACATCGGGCAATGCCGGAGCTTGTGCAGCGGACCGTCGCGCGGCGGTCACTCCCGGCGCTGATCCTGCTGCTGGCGGGCTCGGCGCTCGCCGGCTGCAGCGGCGGCGATTTCGGCCGCACCCGGGCCGATTTCCGCAACGACGATATGCATCGCTGGATCGGTGCCGAGGCGACCGGCAGCATCGGCAAGAACGCCTCGCAATTCCAGCTCACCGAACACGAACGTCAGCTGCGCGACCTCGCCTATCAGTTCATCGAGCCGCCGCTGTCGCGTCCGGCGTGGAAGAGCGTATTCGGCGACTACCAGCCGCTGCCTTCGCCGTGGCGGCAGCGAGTCGTGTTCGATCGCACCGCCTATGGCCGCAATTTGATCGATGAGCCGCATCGCTCGTTCGCCTCGCGCTATTCGCTGCTGATCGACGAGGTGCGCGACGACATCACCCGCTTCGAGCCGTTCTTCGCCACCGCGATCCAGGTGATCGAGCTCGATCGCAAGCGCAATGCCAGCCTCCACATGATCGCCGACGTGTCGCCGCGCGAGCGGGCTGATGCGGTGGCGCGGATGGAAGAGAACACGCTGATCGTGCAATGGGTCCAGCAAGCCCTTGAGCGGCGGATCTCGTCCTATCGCTGGGCGCTGGAGCGACTGGTGATCCAGGCGCCCGACGGCATGGCCGCCGACGCCGAACGCCAGATCAACGAACTCGCCCGGCTCACCGCCAATGCGCCGCTCATCTCCGCGCCGGTGACGGGCCAGGCCGTGGTGACGAAGGGCTAGTCTAGGCACGCTTCGTTTTCTTCGCCGTCGATTTGACCCGGCGACTGTTGGCTTGCCGCGGCAGGCTCGCAATGAATTCCTTCAGCGCATCGGAGGGCGGGTGGGCCGAGGGGTAGGCGAGGCCGACCTGGCGCGTCACGTCGATATCGATCGCGCGCATCGCGACATCAGGATTGCCGCGCGCCACGCCCTCGGGGACGATGGCGACGCCGACCCCGGCCGCCACCAGCGCCATCGCCCACTCCTCGGATTCCGCGATCGCCACCGGCTTGCGCGGCGGTGACGTGCGCTTGAAGAATTCCTGCTGCTCGCAATGGCAGCGATCGATCATCGGAACGCCGGCGAAGTCGGTGGTCCGGAGCGTCTCCTTCAGCGTCAGGGGATGCGAGGGCGGCAGAGCCGCGACATAGCGCTCGCTCCACAGCGGGATGAAGTGCTCGCCGGCGCCGACCATGGTCTTGGCGACGATCCGCGCGTCGGCCTTCTCGCTGGCGCCGACCAGCCGGAGCGCAAGATCGGTATTGCCGGTCAGCGGCTTCAGCAGTGCGATGGTCCGGGCCTGATCGAGCGTCCGCAACAGGCCGAGCGTCAGCGCCTGCCGCGTCGCGGGCTTGCGGAAGAGATTTCGCGCCGCGTCCGCCTCGTCGATGATCCGGCGGGCGATGCCGTGAAACTGCGCGGCTGAGGCCGTCGGGGCCATGCCCTTCTTGTGCCGGATGAACAGCGTGGTGCCGAGCTCGGCCTCGAGACTGGTGATCGCCGCCGAGATCGACGGCTGCGATATGAAACAGCGCTTCGCCGCGGCGGTTAGATTGCGCTCGCGGTAGACTGCGGCGAAGTAGCGGAGTTCGCGGATATCCATAGGCATATCCTATCACATGGATAGAAAGACAATATTTTACCTATGGAAAAACGAGTGGCAAGTCTGCGCCTGTTACAGCGGAGGACCTGTCATGCGCATCCACCATCTCAACACCGGCACGATGTGCCCGATCGGAAAGCGGCTCGTGAACGGCAGCGGCAGCATCTTCCAGCGGGCGCGGATGGTCTGTCACTGCCTGCTGGTCGAGAGCAATGACGGCCTCGTACTGGTCGACACCGGGATCGGGCTCGACGACATCGGCGACCCGCCTCGGCTCGGACGCAAATGGGTGCGGCAGACGACGCCGCGGCTCGATCCGGCCGAGACGGCGGCGTGGCAGGTCAAGGCGCTCGGTTTCTCGCCGGACGATGTGCGTCATGTGCTGCTGACGCATCTCGATCGCGATCACGCCGGCGGTGTGCCGGACTTTCCGAAGGCCAAGGTGCACGTCCATCGCAAGGAGTACGACATGGCGGTGACGCATCAGGTTACGCCGCCGCAGGGGCGCTACATCACGGCGCAGTGGCAGCACGGGCCGGACTGGACGTTCTATGGTGCCGGCGGCGAGGACTGGTTCGGCTTCAAGGGCGTGCGCGCGCTCGGCGACCGCGAGCCGGACATCCTGATGATCCCGTTGCCGGGCCACACGCTCGGCCATTGCGGGATCGCGGTGCGCGACAAGGACAAATGGCTGCTGCACGCCGGCGACGCCTATTTCCACCACGCGCAGCTCGATGCCAGGCCACGGATCCCGCTGGTGCTCGGCATGTTCCAGCGCCGGGCGGACATGGATCGCGCGACGCGCATACAGAACCAGGAGCGGCTGCGGCAATTGAAGGCGGCGCATGACGCCGATGTGACGATCGTCAACAGCCACGATCCCGTCGACTACGAGACCTGCCGCTGCGGCCGGCATGCACTGGATGTGAACTAACGCTTGCGAGCGGCAGGCGGCGGAGCCGGTGCGGGCAAAGGCGGCGGCGCTTCCTGCTTGGCCGCGACCGGCTCGGTCTGCACCTTGCACGAGGAGGCGGCGAGCGAGGCCTGCGCCTGCGGCATCAGGCCGGGCTCCGGCGCCAGCGCCTTCAGCAGGATCAGGCCGGTTGAGGTCGGCGAGTCGATGATCAGCCGGTCGGCGGCGGTGATTTCCTCGTCCTCCGGCAGTTCGTTGTGCTGCGCCTCCGTCATCAGGTCGAGCTCGATCACCTTCTTGCCGGCCGAGCGGTCGTTGATCGCGTAATAGGCGACCTCGTTGCGGGTGTAGAACGACACCGACGTATAGGCCTGGCTGACCGGCACGGTGAGCTTGAGCGGCCCGGTGGAGAGATCGTAGCGGCAGATCGCCACCGCGAAGGCCGGATCCATCAGCGGCATCGGCGAATGGCTCGGGTCGGCCAGCGGCAGCTGCGTCACCTCGTTGAGCTTGGTCATCGGCGTCAGCCGCGAATAGGCATCCTGCGAGGCGATGCGCGGCAGCGCCAGCACGCTGACGAGATGCACCACGCCGCCGAGCAGCACGCCTGCGAGGATGGTGAGCAGCACGCGGATCATGGGCAGCCCGTCGTTGCGATCGACGGCATCGGCGCGTCGCGCTGGGTACGGGTCGCGACCCCGACCGGCGTGTCGTAGAGCCGCAGCATCAGCGCGTAGCGCTCGATGCCGCCGGTCGGCAGCCAGTTGCCGGCGCGCGAGCGCGAGGCGATGTGGATCTCGAACGTGCCGTCGGAGGCGCGCATGATCTCCTGGCTGGTGAAGCCGTAGCGCTGCAGCGAGTTGGCGACCAGGTGCCCCTTGCGGTCGAACAGTGTCAGCGTCCAGAACCGCGCCGCCGGTGTCACGCCGCTGACCACGATGTCGCAGCGGCCGTCGAGTGGCTTGTTCTTGTCGTCTGATATCGCCGAGAACGCGATGCCGTCGCCGGTGCCGATCGGCAGCTCGCCGCTGCGCGCGATGGTGGCGCGCGAATAGGGATCCACGTCGGAGGTGCCGCTCTTCGGCCGCGCGGTCCAGGCGCCGATCTTCAGCGTGCCGAGATCGGTGCCGCGGGTCGCCGTCGCGTAGGTCAGGCCGAGGCCGACGGCGGTGGCGATGACGAGTGCCAGCAAAGTGGTGAGGAGGAGCCGCACGTTAGTTCTTGCGTGGCGGTGCCGGTGTCGCGCCGTCCGGCCCGGCCGCGGCAACGTAGTTTTCGGGGAACGCCAGCGCGCTCGAGGACTCGGCCTTGCCGGTCTTCGAGGACTCGTTCAGCGTGGTCTTGCCGGCGGTCCTGGCGGCGTCATCGAGCAGCTTCTCGACCCGCACCAGGATATCCGCGCCGCGCTTGGTCAAGACCGGCGGCGGGCCCGGCTTGGTTTCCAATACGCGCGGAGCCGCGTTGGCCTGGGCATTGGCCTGCGCCGGCTGCGGCGGCAGCTTCTGGCCCATGCCGACGCCGACGAGCTCCTTGACCTCCACGCCCTGATGCGCCGCGACCATGATGTCGTGCCAGGTCTGCGCCGGCAGCGAGCCGCCGGTCATGCGGTTGGTCGGCGAATAGTCGTCATTGCCGTACCAGACCGCGCAGGTGAAGTTGCCGGTGTAGCCGACGAACCAGGCGTCGCGATAGGCGTTGGTGGTGCCGGTCTTGCCGGCGGTCGGAATCCCGTCGAGCGCGGCGCGGCGCGCGGTGCCTTCGCTGACCACGTGACTCATCATGCCGGCCATGTCGGCGGCGATGTTCGGCGGAATCGCCTGCCGCGGTTTCGGGCCGTCGCGATCCCAGCGCCAGACCAGGTCGCCGGCGCCGGTGCGCACCTCGAGCACGGAATGCGGCGTCACCGCCTTGCCGCGGTTCGGGAAGGTCGCATAGGCGACCGCGTGCTCCAGCACCGTGACTTCGTCGGAGCCGATCGGCAGCGACGGCGTATCGGGCAGCGGCGCCTTGAGGCCGAAGCGGCGCGCGACCTCGACGATCTTGGCGCGGCCCGCCTTCGGCCCTTCCTTGCCGCCCATCATGATCGAGAGCTTGACCGGCACCACGTTGATCGAGCGGGTGATCGCCTGCGTCAGCGTGACCTGACCCGAATAGGAATGGCCGTAGTTCTGCGGGCACCAGTTGCCGATGCAGACCGGGCCGTCGACGATCTTCGAGTTCGGCGTGAAGCCGTTCAGCAGCGCCGTGGTGTAGACATAGGGTTTGAACGACGAGCCCGGCTGCCGATAGGCGTCGGTGGCGCGGTTGAACTGGCTCGCACCATAGTCGCGGCCGCCGACCATGGCGCGGATGCCGCCGTCGAGATCGGACACCACGGTCGCGGCCTGCGTCGCGTGATAGTCGCGCCCGAACTGCCGCAACTGGTTCTCGATCGCTTCCTCGGCCGCCTTCTGCACGTTCATGTCGATCGCGGTGCGGACCACGAAGACGCGCTCGGTGTAGGATTTCGGGAAGGTGTCGACCAGCTTGCGCATCTCGTCGAAGGCGTAGTCGAGATAGTAGTTCGGCGAGTTCTCGTCGCGCCGGTCGACCGCGACCGCGGGATTGCGGCGGGCGCCGAACACCTGGCCCTCGGTCATGAAGCCGGCATCGACGAGGTTGTCGAGCACGACATTGGCGCGGGCGCGCGCCGCGGGCAGGTTGATGTGCGGGGCGTATTTGGTCGGCGCCTTGAACAGGCCGGCGAGCATCGCGGCCTCCGCGAGATTCACGTCGCGCACCGACTTGTTGAAGTAGAAGTGCGCCGCGCCGTCGACGCCGAAGGTGCCGCCGCCCATATAGGCGCGGTCGAGATAGAGCTTCAGGATCTCGTTCTTGGTGAGCCGCGTCTCCAGCCAGATCGCGAGGAAGGCTTCCTTCACCTTGCGCTCGATGGTGCGCTCGTTGTTCAGGAACAGGTTCTTGGCGAGCTGCTGGGTGATCGACGAACCGCCCTGGCGGACGCCGCCGGCCTGCGCGTTGGTGACGAGCGCGCGGGCAAGGCCCGGCACGTCGATGCCGAAATGGTCGTAGAAGCGGCGGTCCTCGGTCGCGAGCGTCGCCTTGATCAGATTGTCCGGAAAGTCTTCCAGCGGGATCGAGTCATTATGCTTGATGCCGCGGCTGCCGATCGGGTTGCCGTAACGGTCGAGGAAGGTCACCGCGAGGTCGGACTTCTTCAGCCAGTCCTCGTCGGCGGTCTCGCGGAAGGCGGGGATCGCAAGTGTCAGCATCAGGATCATGCCGCCGAGCCCGAGGGTCGCGGCCTCCGACAGCGGCTCGATGAACACCCAGCGCTTCCAGCGGCCGACATAGAAGCGGTCCATGAAGGTGGAATAGCGCTCGTAGAGCTCGCGCAGGCCCTTGCCCGACGAGAACAGCGTCGAGTCGATACGCGCATCGAGGTCCAGGAAGAAGTTCCGGACCTTCTGTTTCCAATGGGACGGCATGATCTGAAAGGACCGGACCCTTGATCAGTTCGACTGCGCTGCGGGCGCCCAAACCGGGCACAGGGCAGCGTCTTGCTTCGATGTTGCGGCAATCCCAAGGCGCTTTTGCGTCGATGGGGACTCGTTCGTTGTTCTATCCGAGCGGCTGCCATAAACCAATGGCGCGGCTTGTGAATTTAATGGGAGCCGTAACGCTGCCCACCGGCTTTTTCGACCCCGCAATACCACCCCCTTGCGCAAGCGTTGCCGGCATCCCAAGAAGAGTGGCACCGCCATTTCAGGGATATCATGACCGCATCGCCCAAGCGCCCGTCGGACCAGGAGGGATTCTTCTGGAAAACCAAGACGTTGGAAGAGATGTCCAACGCCGAATGGGAGAGCCTGTGTGACGGCTGCGCACGGTGCTGCCTGGAGAAGCTCGAGGACGAGGACACCGGCAAGATCTATTTCACCCATATCTCCTGCAAGCTGCTCGATTCCGGCCTCTGCACCTGCAAGGACTACCCGAACCGTTCCGACCAGGTTCCGGATTGCGTCCGCCTGACGCCCGAAAACGTCCGGACGCTGAACTGGCTGCCGCCGAGCTGCGGCTACCGGCTGGTGGCCGAGGGGCGGGACCTCTATTGGTGGCATCCCCTGATCTCGGGCGATCCCAACACCGTCCATGAAGCCGGGGTCTCGGTGCGCGGGCGGGTGGAGGGCACCGAGCTCGACGTCAACGACGCCGATCTCGAGGATCATATCGTGCGATGGCCGGCGCTGCTGCCGAAACGGGCACAATTGAAGAAGCGGCCGAAAATGCTGGGCAAGACGACTAAAGCGTGACGTCGTCGCCGCGTCCGCGATCACGTCACCGCGAGAACGTCGCCGCGGGATGCACCCATGCGCTGGGGTGCCTGCCTCAGCATTCAATTGCTGCATAAGTTGCGAAGCAGAGAATGATTCCATCGCGGGACGCGCCCGCGCAGCAGCATTACGCCTCAAATGAACAAGTATGAACGGCAGAGCCGGATTCCTGCCGACCAAGCGACATTGCCCGACGACATTGCCGAAGAGCTGTCCCGCCTTCCGAGCGAGGTGATCGAACTCAGCGAAGCGCCGCCGCTGGCGCCGCCGGCACCGCTCAATCCGGACGAAGTCCGCACCATCGTCATCAGTCTGATGCTGACGATGTTCCTGGCCGCGCTCGACCAGACCATCGTCGCGACCGCGCTGCCGACGATCGGGCGCCAGTTTCACGACGTCACCAATCTGTCCTGGGTGATCACGGCCTATCTGCTCGCCTCCACCGCGGTGGCGCCGGTGTTCGGCACGCTGAGCGACATCTATGGCCGCCGCGTCATGATCATCACCTCGCTCAGCCTGTTCGTGGTCGGCTCGGTGCTGTGCGCGATCGCGCCCAGCATGACGATGCTGATCGTCGCCCGCGGCCTGCAGGGGCTCGGCGGCGGCGGCATCATGCCGGTGGTCCAGACCGTGATCTCCGACGTGGTGAGCCCGCGCGAGCGCGGCCGCTATCAGGCCTATTTCTCCAGCGTCTGGATGGCCGGCGGCATCCTCGGCCCGGTGGTCGGCGGCGTATTCGCCGAGCATCTGCACTGGTCGATGATCTTCTGGATCAACCTGCCGCTCGCGGCGGCGGCGCTGGCGCTGCTGCTGCCGAAGATGGGCAAGATCCCGGTGTTCCACCGCAAGCGCAAGGTCGACTGGCTCGGTGGCATCCTGCTGATGGCCTCGGCCGTCGTGTTGATGCTGGTGCTGACCTGGGGCGGCACCCGTCTGTCCTGGCTGTCGCCGACCATCACCGCGATGGTGGGCGCCTCGATCGCGCTCGCCGGCGCCTTCGTCTGGCACGCGCGCCGCGCCGACGAGCCGTTCCTGCCGCTGTCGCTGCTTGGCGGCTCGGTGGTGCCGTTCGCGATGGGGGCGGGCGGCTGTGCGCTCGGCGCCATGGTCGGCCTGACCGTGCACCTGCCGCTCTATTACGAGGTGGTCTATCACCTCACCGCCAGCGAGGCCGGCCTCGCGCTGATCCCGCTCGCGGCGATCTCGACCTTCGGTGCGGCGATCGCCGGCCGGACCATGGCGAAGGCCAAACACTATAAGCGCGTCGCTATCGTCGGCACCTCGGTGGCGGCGATCTGCGCCGTCGGCATGGCGGTGACGACGCTGCCGCTGTGGGGATTGCTGCTGTTGATGAGCGTGTTCGCGCTCGGCCTCGGCACGACATTCCCGATCAGCGTGGTGTCGTTGCAGAACGCGGTGGCGCGGCCGCAGGTCGGTACCGTCACCGGTGCGATGAACTTCTTTCGCGCGATGATGGCCTCCTTCACGGTCGCCGCCTTCACCACCATCCTGCTGATGACGCTGGGGACCGACATCTCGCTCGCCGGCGAGCATCATGCCGCCTCCGCCGGCACCGTCAGCGCGATCCCGATGGCCGACATGATCCATGCGTTCCGCTACGTGTTCGGCGCCGCCGCCGTGCTGCTGACCACCGCCTCGATCTGCATGATCACGATGGAAGAGCGCCCGCTCGCTGGTCCCGCCGCCCACCCGCCGGCGGAGATGGCGGAGTAGAGGCAGTCGCCTCATACACCGCTGTCGTCGCCGCGGCGGATGTTGTGAATCGGACTCGTCGTTCCAAATCGCGTAACAAAGAGCATCCGTGGTTGTGGGTCCCCGCTTTCGCACTAGTGCATCTACACGTTTGTCGGGCCATTTGCGAGGATTTGGAAGCGGGCCATTCCGGTGTGGAAGGTGATTGGTCCAGGTGGACGGTGGGAGGCGTAGCCGGTCCATCCGCCGAGTTTTGCG
>NZ_JADYVV010000058.1:0-59875 GCF_020194035.1 Bradyrhizobium sp. BRP56 | reverse complement strand
CTCGACATGCTCGCCGCGGAACAGGGCGCCGGCGCCAACACGCTCGACGCCTACCGGCGCGACCTCACCGATTTCTCCGACTACCTCGGCCATGCCGGCGCCGATTTCACCAGTGCCGACACCGAGATCGAGGCGGCGGCGGACATGACGATCCCGGAAATCTTCGAGAGCAAGGGCGAGCCGTATTTCCGCGACGGTGAGGCGCGGGTGATCGCCCGCATCCTCGGCAATGGCCCGGTCGTGCTGGCGACCGGCGGCGGCGCCTTCATGCGCGAGGAGACCCGCAACCGGATCCGCGACCGCGCGATCTCGATCTGGCTCAAGGCCGACAGTGATATCATCATGCGCCGGGTGCGCCGCCGCGCCGATCGTCCGCTGTTGCACACCCCCGACCCGGAGGCGACCGTCAACCGCCTGCTCAGCGAGCGCGAGCCGGTCTACGGCACCGCCGATTTGACGATTGCCTCGCGCGACGTGCCGCACGACCGCATCGTCGACGAATGCCTCGAGGCCCTGCATGCGCATCTGTGCGGTGCGCGTCCGGCCGACGAGCAACCACCTGTGATGGATTGAACGCGACCTCATGACTGCGCCCTTGAAACATTCTGCCTCCGTTACCGTCGACGTCGCGCTCGGCGACCGCGCCTATGACATCGTCATCGGCCGCGACGTGCTGCAGTCGCTCGGCGAGCGTATCGCGGCGCTGCGGCCCGGCGTGCGTACCGCCATCGTCACCGACCGCACCGTCGCCAAGCACTGGCTGGAGCCGACCGAGGCGTCGCTTGCCGCCGCTGGCCTGCCGACGTCGCGGATCGTGGTCGAGGAGGGCGAGGGCTCGAAGAGCTATGCCACGCTGACCGAGGTCAGCGAGGCGCTGATCGCGGCGAAGATCGAGCGCAATGACCTCGTCATCGCGCTCGGCGGCGGCGTGGTCGGCGATCTCGCCGGCTTCGCAGCCGCGATCCTGCGCCGCGGCGTCGATTTCGTGCAGGTGCCGACCTCGCTGCTGGCGCAGGTCGATTCCTCCGTCGGCGGCAAGACCGGCATCAACTCGCCGCAGGGCAAGAACCTGATCGGCGCATTCCACCAGCCGGTGCTGGTTATCGCCGATACCTCGGTGCTCGACACGCTGTCGCCGCGCCAGTTCCGCGCCGGCTACGCCGAGGTTGCGAAATACGGCATCCTCGGCGACGAGGCCTTCTTCGCCTGGCTCGAGAAGAACCACACCGACATCTTCGCTGGCGGCGCCGGGCGCGAGCACGCGATCGCAACCTCCTGCCGCGCCAAGGCGGGCGTCGTCTCGCGCGACGAGCGCGAGACCGGCGAGCGGGCGCTGCTCAATCTCGGCCATACCTTCGGCCATGCGCTGGAAGCCGCAACCGGCTTCTCCGACCGGCTGTTCCACGGCGAGGGCGTCGCGGTCGGCATGGTGCTGGCGGCGGAATTCTCGGCGCAGCTCGGCATGATTTCGTCCGACGATGCGGGGCGCATCGCACATCATCTGTCCGCGGTCGGATTGCCGACGCGCCTGCAGGATATCGCAGGCTTCGCGCAGGAAGGCCTTGCCGACGCCGACGCGCTCCTGGCGCTGATGGCGCAGGACAAGAAGGTCAAGCGCGGCAAGCTCACCTTCATCCTGCTGGAGGCCGTCGGCCGCGCCGTGATCGCCAACAATGTCGAGCCGCAGCCGGTGCGCGACTTCCTGCAAGCCAAGCTGAAGGCCTAGACCGGGATGCCTCTCCTTCGGATCGTCATCCCGCTCTATCTTTTTGATTTGAGCATGATCTTTTCGGAAAACCGCTACACACTTTTCCGGATCATGCTCTAGCCACGGATCAGTTCAGTGGGATGGTTCACCTTCTCGATCGTGCTGCTCTGCCTGTTCATCTCGGCGTTTTTCGCGGCGAGTGAGACGGCGCTGACCGGCGCCTCGCGCGCCAGCATGCTGCGGCTGTCGAAGCAGGGCAACACTGATGCCGGTGTGGTCTCCAAGCTGGTCAACATGCGCGAGCGCATGATCGGCGCGCTGCTGCTCGGCAACAACATCGCCAATATCGGCGCCTCGGCGCTGGCGACCGGCGTGTTCACCGCCTGGTTCGGCGACGTCGGCGTGCTCTATGCCACCGCTGTCATGACCGTGATGGTCGTGGTGTTTGCCGAGGTGCTGCCCAAGACCATCGCGATCAACGCGCCCGACCGCATCTCGCTTTTGGTCGCGCGGCCGATGCGGCTGACGATCTTCGTGCTGGGGCCGCTGCTCACCATCATCGAGACCATCGTGCTGGCGCTGATGAAGCTGCTCGGCATCAAGGTCGGGGCGCATCAGGCGGTGCTGTCGCCGACCGAACGTCTGCGCGGTGCGGTCGATCTGTTGCATCACGAGGGCAAGGTCGAGAAGCAGGATCGCGACATGCTCGGCGGGTTGCTGGATCTCAGCGAGCTGCAGGTCTCCGACGTCATGGTCCATCGCACCGAGATGACCATGGTCAACGCCGACCTGCCGCCCGAGGAACTGGTGCGCGAGGTGCTGGCGAGCGAATACACCCGCATCCCGCTGTGGCGGGAGAAGCCGGAGAACATCGTCGGCGTGCTCCACGCCAAGGACCTGCTGCGCGCGATGCGCGCCAACGAGGGTGACATGTCGGCGATCGATGCCTCCGCGATCGCGCTGCCGCCCTGGTTCGTGCCGGAGATGCGTCCGGTCTCCGAACAGCTGAAGGCGTTCCGTCGCCGCAAGACCCACTTCGCCCTCGTGGTCGACGAGTATGGCGAGGTCGAAGGCATGGTGACGCTGGAGGACATTCTGGAGGAGATCGTCGGCGACATCTCCGACGAGCATGACGTCGTCGTTGCCGGCGTGCGGGCGCAGCCGGACGGCTCGGTCGTGGTCGACGGCTCGGTGCCGATCCGCGATCTCAACCGCGCGATGGACTGGCGCCTGCCGGACGAGGAGGCGACCACCGTCGCCGGCCTCGTGATCCACGAGGCGCGCTCGATCCCGGAGCGCGGCCAGAGCTTCACCTTCCACGGCTTCCGCTTCCGCGTGCTCCGCCGCGAGCGCAACCGCATCACCGCGCTGCGCATCGTCGCCGTCCCGCGCGAGGCCGAGCTGGAGGAGAAGAAGCCGAAGCGGGCGGGGACGGCGTTCTAGGTCGCATTGGGCAGTTTGCCAGAACCGTCACCCTGAGGAGCGCGCATCGCGCGCGTCTCGAAGGGGCGACGGCCACCGGCCGGGCCGTGCATCCTTCGAGACGCGCTGCGCGCTCCTCAGGATGACGGTTCACGAAGCGAGCTGGCCTACTCGATATCGATCGAGATGCCCGACAGCTTCCAGGCGCCGTCGGAGGGGATGAAGCCGAGCTGATACTTCACCTGCTTGGGCGTGGTGTCGAAATGCCCCTTCAGCCGCAGCACGCCCTTGTCGTCGATCTTGGCGTCATCGTCGAGAACGATCGGCTTGGCGACCACGGCGTCGAACACCGCGTGCTTGTCGACCAGATCCTTGAAGATGGTCTTGAGCTTGTCGGGCGGAAACTGGTCGCGGAACGGCTTTGAGATCTTGGCGTGGAACACGGTGAAATTGTTCGCCGCCACCGCATCGTTGAGCGAGACCAGGATGCTCTTGATCAGCACCTCCTGGACGAACGGGCTCGGCATGTCCAGCGCCGAGGCCGGGCGCATCGCGCAGATCAGGAGCAGGCCGGCGGCGGTGACGATCGACCGGAAACGTGGCCAGCAAGGGATCATCAATGGCCCCATATCATGCGTGGCGGTGCAATCCGTAGTTTCACCTGCTCACGCAGGGAGCAGGTCCATCCTGTTCTCATAGAGGAAAACCACTGCTTCGTCTTGAGGCAAGCGCGAACTAGCGCGGCTTTTCCCCGGGGCCGTGGGCGTGGATCGCCAGCGCATGCACCGAGCCGGCGAGTTCCTGCGCCAGCGTCGCATTTATCATGCGATGCCGTTCGATCCGGCTCTTCCCTTCGAAGGCCGGAGACACAATATATACCCGAAAGTGCGTCTCCCCGCCTGGCCTGTGGCCGGCGTGGCCCTCATGCAGATGTGACTCGTCGACGACGTCGAGGCTTTCCGGCAAGAAAGCTTCACGCAACTTGTTTATGATAGCGTCTTTGGTGCTCATGGCGGCGGAGTTAGGTTCGCGACAGCTTTTCGTCAATGGTGCAAGCGGGAAACGAGGTCCGCGCAATGTCAAGACTTGAAGATTTGTGCATTGCGTAGTCAAAGAGAACATGCCGATCGATTCATCAAAATTCTTCGACTCCATTCGCATCAAGCCGACCAAGGTCAGTGCGAAGCGCCAGGCGCAGGCCGGCGAGCAGGCCGTGACCTGCGAGTGGGCGGGTTGCCAGAACAAGGGCGCGCATCGCGCCCCGAAAGGCCGCGAGAATTCGCGCGAGTATTGGCACTTCTGTCTCGACCACGTCCGCGAATACAACCAGTCCTACAATTTCTTCCAGGGTATGAATCCTGACGACGTCGCGCGCTACCAGAAGGACGCGCTGACCGGCCACCGTCCGACCTGGAAGATGGGCGCCAACAACGGCAAGAAGGGCGAGAGCGGTCTCGATGCCGCCTCCGATCCGTTCCACGTATTCTCCGAGCTCAACGGCCGCGGCCGCTGGCGCCCCGGACCGGGTGGCGCGGAGCCCAAGCCCGAGACCCGCAAGGTCATGAACGCCGAGCGCAAGGCGCTGCAGGTGATGGGGCTCGGGGCCGAGGCGACGCTCGAAGACGTCAAGTCGAAGTACAAGGCGCTGGTCAAGCAGCACCATCCCGACGCCAATGGCGGCGACCGCTCCACCGAGGATCGCCTGATCGAGATCATCAAGGCGTACAATTATCTGAAGACCGTGGTGCGCGAGGCCTGAAGTCTCGTCGCCCCTGCCTAGTGCGCAGTTGCGCACGGGAGCAGGGGCCCATAACCACCGGCCGTTATCGTTTGCACAAGATGTCTGCCCGATTGCCCCATCGATGGGCCGCGGCGTATGGGTCCCGGCCTTCGCCGGGACGACGGCGGAGTGTGTGGCTCCGCCATCGTCCAACGGTGCAGTTTTGTAGCCCGGATGAAGCGCAGCGCAATCCGGGACCCCTCGATCCGTGGCAAGACCGTTCGCGGATTTCGCGGAGCCTGTCGTCGGGCGCGCGTTCGCGCGACCCGTTGGCTCCATTCGGGCTACGGTTCGTGGTTAGCCCTCACCCCTTCGGCACCGTCCCGACATAGGACGAACTCGGCCGGATCAGGCGCCCGGTGCGCCGCTGCTCCAGGGCGTGCGCGGTCCAGCCGGCGGCGCGCGCGGTGGCAAAGATCGGCGTGAACGCCTGCCGCGGGATTTCCAGCCCGTCGAGCAGGATCGCGGTGAAGAACTCGACATTGGTCTCGAGCGGCCGCTCCGGATTCTTTTTCCGCAGCGCCTCGCGGATGTAGGCCTCGACCTCGCCGGCAAACGGCAGGTCGGCACCACTGGCCTCGAGGCGCTCGATCGCGACCTTCAGCACGTCGGCGCGCGGGTCGCGCACGCGATAGACGCGGTGACCGAATCCCATCAGCCGTTCGCCGTGCGCCAGCGCGCCGTCAACCCAGGGCTTGATGCGCTCGCGTGTGCCGATCGCGTCCAGCATTTCGAGCACCGGCTCAGGTGCGCCGCCATGCAGCGGGCCGGTCAGCGCGCAATAGCCGCCGGTGATCGCCGCGAACAGATCGGCCTGCGTCGAGGCGATCACCCGCGTGGTGAAGGTCGACGCATTCATGCCGTGGTCGCAGACCGTGACGAGATAGGCGTCGAGCGCTGCGACCTCGCGCGGCTCGACCTTGCGGCCCAGCAGCATCCGCAGCGTGTCGGCGGCGTGGCCGGCATTCGGGTCCGGCGCGATCGGGTCGTGTCCCTTGGCGTGCCGGACCAAGGCGCCCGCAATCACCGGGAAGGCGCCGACGATGGTCGCCTCATGCTCAAGCCCGTTCTCGCCGCGCAGGCCCGCGATCGCGGCCCGGAAGCCGTCGACGATCGACATGCCGCGCGTCGTCGGCAGCAGGTCCGGCAGGCGGGCGAAGGCGCGTTCGCGGGCGGCGCCGAGGCTGGCGCGGACATTGGCTTCACTCAGCGACTTGCCGGTGGCGCCGTTCCACAGCCGCGCCGTGACGCCCTCGAAGCTCGACTTGTCCGCGAGGTCCGCGACGTGCTCGCCGGCGATGATCAATTCGCCGCGCTCGCCGTCGACATGGCTCAACACGGTCTCGGCGGCAGGAACGCCGTCCAGACCGATCTGGCTCTTGGTGAGATGCATATTCATGGCCTGATCTCCTTGCTTCACCCCCTCAAGGTCCGGCCTCTCGACGAGTTGATCAATCTTGATTATATAAATCAATATGAAAAAATCCGCCGAGCTTTACCTCTCCGCTCGCGAAGCCGCCGCCGAGCTCGCGATCTCGCCGGCAACCCTCTACGCCTATGTCAGCCGCGGGCTGATCCGCTCCGAGCCGTCGCCGGATTCGCGCAGCCACCGCTACCGCGCCGAGGACATCAGGGGGTTGAAGGAGCGCCGCGTGCCGTCGCCGGAGCCGCGCGGCTTCCGTAATTTCGACGCCGATCTGCCGGTGATGGATTCGGCGATCGCGACCATCACCGAGCAGGGCCCGATCTATCGCGGCGTCAGCTGCGTCGAGCTCGCCGAGCGCGACACGCTGGAGCACACCGCGACGTTGCTGTGGGATGTCACCGGCGTCGATCCGTTCGCACCGGACAATTGCCCGCACCTCTCGGACGAAATGCGCGCGATCGCCGAAGCCGCGCGCCGCGCCCAGCCGATCGACCGCACGGTCGCGGTGCTGGCGCTGGCGGCAAGCGCCGATCCCGGCGCCTTCACGCGCGCGCCGGACGGCCGCGCCATGGTCGGCGGCCGCATCCTGCGGCTGCTGGTCGCGACCATGCTGAACGCTGCGCCATCGAACGAGCCGCTGCACGAGCAGGTGGCGCAGGTCTGGACGCCTGACAACAAGCACGCGCCCGACCTGATCCGCCGCGCGCTGGTGCTGCTCGCCGATCACGAACTGAATGCGTCGACCTTCACCGCACGCTGCGCGGCGTCGACCGGACTCAATCTGTACGACGCCGTGATCGCGGGTCTTGTCGCACTGAAAGGACCGATGCATGGCGGCGCCGGCGTGCTCGCCTCGCGCCTCGTCAAGACGATGCTCGATAGTGACGTTGCGCCGGTGGTCCGCGAGCGCGTCGCGCTTGGCGAGCGTTTCGCCGGCTTTGGGCACGGCGTCTACAAGAAGGGCGATCCGCGCGCGATCTCGCTGCTCGAAGCGCTGACGCGGGCCGGCGCGCCGCGCAAATTCACCAGGGAAGTGCCGGAGCGGATCGCGGAGGCGACCGGCGAATTCGTCAACATCGATTACGCGCTGGCGGTGCTGGTGCATGCGCTGCGGATGCCAGCGGGCAGCGAGCTCGCGCTGTTTGCGATGGCCCGCAGCGTCGGCTGGATCGCGCATGCCAGCGAGCAGCTTCAGCTCGGCAAGTTGATCAGGCCTCGCGCGCGCTATGTCGGACCGGCGCCCGGGCGGGCGGGAACGACCAACAGCATCTAGCTATTTGGCCGGCTTGGCCGGTTCGATCAGGCTGCCGCCGTGCCGGCGGCGGATGGTCCAGGCGGCCAGCGCCAGGATCACGGCGCCGCCCGCGACCGCAAATATCCACAGATGCTTGCCGACATGGCCATGGTGCGGCAGGCCGGCATAGTCGTGCAGCGCGGTGACGGCGAGCACGCCGGGCAGCACATGCGCCGGTGCCCAGAGCAGGATCGCGGGGATGTTGACCGCGTAGAAGCGCGCCGGCGGCATGTCGAGCGCGCCGGCCGTGATCGGCACGAAGGCGCGGATCGGGGGCACGAAGCGGGCGAAGAACACCGCGAGCACGCCCCAGCGGTTGAAGAAGGCCTCGCTCTGCGCGACCACGCGCGGGTAGTTGGAAAGCGGCCAGGCCGACAGGATCTCGCGCTGGCTGCGGTGGCCGATCAGGTAGGCGGTGCCGTCGCCGAGCATCGCGCCGGCGGCCGCCGCGGCGAGCACCGGCAACAGCTTTAATTCGCCGCCCGGCACCAGCGCGCTCAACGCCAGGATGATGGTCGAACCCGGCACAAGGGAGCCGATCACCGGCACCGCCTCCAGCAGGGCGGCCAGAAACAGCGTCAGATAGGCAAGCCAGGCATGGGCCGAAACGAACGCGATCAAAGGGTCAAGGAATGAAGTCACAAAATTCCCATGTGGCGGTGTTATCGATTTGAGAGCTAACAACTCCCCGCCGGGCTGAAAAGTGCCCGGCCCGGGCCGGCCGTCGTGGTGCTGCGGCAAAAGTACGGCGGGATTTGCAGGGCTGCCTTCCAAAAACCGAGTTTCGCTCCTATCTTTATGATAGAACAACGGAACTTTGATTTGCTCGCGGGCTTCTGCCAACCGTTGCTCTCTGCTAGGCTTATGCGAAGCACCCCATCCGCAGCCAAACGATTAATCTGGTTTCGGGAACGCCCGGGACCTCGGAGGATGAATGACGACCGCCGTCCAGACCAAAGCTCAGGAACCCGTCGGCTTGCCCGACATGAAGGTGTCGGTCCGGCAGGTCTTCGGGATCGATAGCGACCTGGAAGTTCCCGCCTATTCCGAAGTCGATCCGCATGTGCCGGAAGTCGACAGCGACTACCGCTTCGACCGCGCCACCACGCTCGCGATCCTCGCCGGCTTTGCCAAGAACCGCCGCGTGATGGTCACCGGCTATCACGGCACCGGCAAGTCCACCCACATCGAGCAGGTTGCGGCGCGCCTCAACTGGCCCTGCGTGCGCGTCAACCTCGACAGCCACATCAGCCGTATCGACCTCGTCGGCAAGGACGCCATCGTGGTCAAGGAAGGCAAGCAGGTCACCGAATTCCGCGACGGCATCCTGCCCTGGGCGCTGCAGCACAATATCGCGCTGGTGTTCGACGAATACGACGCCGGCCGCCCGGACGTGATGTTCGTGATTCAGCGCGTGCTGGAAGTCTCCGGCCGCCTGACGCTGCTCGACCAGAACAAGGTGATCAAGCCGCATCCGGCGTTCCGCCTGTTCTCGACCGCCAACACGGTCGGCCTCGGCGACACCTCGGGCCTCTATCACGGCACCCAGCAGATCAACCAGGGCCAGATGGACCGCTGGTCGATCGTCACCACGCTGAACTACCTCGCCCATGACGAGGAAGTGGAGATCGTGCTGGCGAAGGCGAAGCACTATCGCACCCAGGAAGGTCGCGACATCGTCAACAAGATGGTGCGGCTTGCGGATCTGACCCGCAACGCGTTCGCCAATGGCGACCTGTCGACGGTGATGAGTCCGCGTACGGTGATCACCTGGGCCGAGAACGCCGACATCTTCAGCGACATCGGCTTCGCGTTCCGCGTCACCTTCCTCAACAAGTGTGACGAGCTGGAACGGCCGCTGGTCGCCGAGTTCTACCAGCGCTGCTTCAACGTCGAGCTGCCGGAATCCTCGGTCAACGTGGCGCTCAGCTAATCCATGCCGAAAATCTCCGTCGAGCGCACAGTCACACAGACGAAGAAGGCGGTGCTCGGCGGATTGCTCCACTACAACAACGAGAAGATGGGGAAGCAGAAGTACAAGCGCTTCGCCATCTCGCTGCGGCAAGGCGACGAGATTGTCGGCGGCATCGTCGGCGAGGTCTGGACCGCGGTGTTGTTCATCCAGTTGTTCTGGATGGAGCAGAAGTTTCGCAACAAGGGCTTTGGCGCGAAGCTGATCAAGGCGATCGAGGACGAGGCGCGGCGCTTCGGAGCGACGCGATCCTATCTGGATACGATGAGCTTCCAGGCGCCGGGCTTCTACCGCGCCAACGGATATAAAGAGTTCGGTTCGATTGAGGGGTATCCCGGCGGCGTAACGCGCCATTGGTTTACGAAATCGCTATGACAACCTCCAACATCAAATTCCGTCCCGGATCCAAGGAAGCGCCGACCGAGCCGTTCAAGCGCTCGGTGTCGGCGTGCCTGAAGGCGATCGCCAAGAAGCCGGAGCTCGAAGTCTCCTTCGCCGCCGAGCGCCCCGGGCTCGCGCCCGGCAAGGCGCGGCTGCCGGAGCCGGCGCGCAAGATGACCAAGCGCGATGCGGCGATCGTGCGCGGCCACGCCGATTCGATCGCGCTCAAGATCGCCTGTCACGATCCCAAGGTGCATCGCAAGCTGATGCCGGGTAATCCGCAGGCGCGCGGCGTGTTCGAGGCGGTCGAGCAGGCGCGCGTCGAGGCGATCGGCTCGCGGCGGATGGCGGGCGTCGCGAAGAACCTCACCGCGATGCTCGACGATCATTTCCACCGCGGCAAGTATGACGAGATCACCGATCGCGCCGACGCGCCGCTATCGGATGCGCTGGCGATGCTGGTGCGCGAACGCCTCACCGGCATGGCGCCGCCCGCCGCCGCCAAGAAGATGGTCGATCTCTGGCGTCCGACCCTGGAGGACAAGATCGGCTCGCGGCTCGACAAGCTCAGCCGTTTCACCGAGGACCAGGCGAGGTTCGGCGACCTCGTCCACGATCTGCTGTCGGCGCTCGATCTCGGCGACGAACGCAACATGGATTCCGACGATGACGACGACCAGGACGAGAACCAGGACGGCGAGAGCGATCAGTCCGGCGCCGAGGGCTCGCCCGATTCCGATGCCGCTCAGGAAATGAGCGCCGACCAGGCGCAGACGTCCGCGGAAGAGATGAGCGAAAGCGCGATGGAGAGCGCGCAGGCCTCCACGTCGGACACGTTCGACGACGGCGAGCTCGGCGACGACGAGACGCCGGGCGAGGCGACGCGGCCGAATGCGCGCGGCCAGAACGAGCCGCGCGGTCCGGAATATCACGCCTTCGCGCCGAAGTTCGACGAGGTGATCGCCGCCGAAGACCTCTGCGATCACGACGAGCTGGAGCGGCTGCGCTCCTATCTCGACAAGCAGCTCGCGCATCTGCAGGGCATCGTGGCGCGGCTCGCCAACCGCCTGCAGCGCCGCCTGATGGCACAGCAGAACCGCGCCTGGGATTTTGACCTCGAGGAGGGCATCCTCGATCCGGCGCGGCTGTCGCGCGTCGTTACCGACCCCTATCACCCGCTGTCCTTCATGCATGAGAAGGAGGCCACCTTCCGCGACACCGTGGTGACGCTGCTGCTGGATAACTCCGGCTCGATGCGCGGCCGCCCGATCACGGTCGCCGCCACCTGCGCCGACATCCTGGCGCGCACGCTGGAGCGGTGCGGCGTCAAGGTCGAGATCCTCGGCTTCACCACGCGCGCCTGGAAGGGCGGGCAGTCGCGCGAGGCGTGGCTCGCGGCCGGCAAGCCGGCCAATCCGGGCCGCCTCAACGATCTCAGGCACATCATCTACAAGTCGGCCGACGCGCCCTGGCGCCGCGCGCGCAAGAATCTCGGGCTGATGATGCGCGAGGGCCTGCTCAAGGAGAACATCGACGGCGAGGCGCTGGACTGGGCGCACAAGCGCCTGCTCGCGCGTCCCGAGCAGCGCCGCATCCTGATGATGATCTCCGACGGTGCGCCGGTCGACGACTCCACGCTGTCGGTCAATCCCGGCAACTATCTCGAGCGGCATCTGCGTCACATCATCGACGAGATCGAAACCCGCTCGCCGGTCGAGCTGATCGCGATCGGCATCGGTCACGACGTGACGCGCTACTATCGCCGCGCCGTGACCATCGTGGACGCCGAAGAGCTGGGCGGCGCCATCACCGAAAAGCTCGCCGAGCTATTCAGCGAGACCCACGGCTCGGCGCCCGCGCCGGGCATCCGGCGCCGTCTCCACTCGTGAGACATGCGCTCATCCCCTAGCCGCCGCCGTTTCCTCCAGGGTATGGCGGCGGGGCTGTCGGCCGCCGCATTACCGCGTCTTGCGCAGGCGCAGAGCGCGACCCAGCCGCCGGCAACGCCGAGGCCGGCTGCGAGGCCGAGCCCCTACCGGGTCAACGAACCGGTTTCGATCGACGTCAACGCACGGCCGCTGCCGTCGTTCGACATCCGCGATCGCGCGCGCACGCGGTTCGGCGCGTTGGAATATCGCAGCGGCCTGATCCTGACCTCGTCGTTCTCCGGCTTCGGCGGCCTGTCCGCGCTACGGCTCGATCCCAAGGGCGAACGTTTCATCGCGGTCAGCGACCAGGGCAGCTGGTTCACCGGCCGCATCGTCTATCGCGGCCGGGAGATGGTCGGGCTCGACGATGTCGAGGCGGCGCCGCTGCTCGGCGCCGACGGCAGGCCGATCACCGTGACCCGTGGCTGGTATGATTCGGAATCGCTCGCGCTCGACGGCTCGTTCGCCTATGTCGGGCTCGAGCGGGTCAACCAGGTGCTGCGCTTCGATTTCGCCAAGGGCTTTACCCGCTCGCGCGGCGAGGTGATTGCGCTGCCGCCGGCGGCACGCAAGCTTCCCAACAACAAGGGGCTGGAGGGCCTCGTCTTCGTGCCCAAGGCCACGGGCCAGCGGCTCGCCGGCACGCTGATCGCGTTCTCGGAACGCGGGCTCGATGCGAGCGGCAATTTGATCGCCTTCCTGGTCGGCGGCAAGACTCCAGGCCAGTTCAGCGTCCGCCGCAGCGAGAATTTCGACATCAGCGACGCGGTCCTGCTGCCGTCGGGCGGCCTGTTGATTCTGGAGCGGAAATTCTCCTGGTTCGGCGGCGTCGGCATCCGCATCCGCCGTCTCGCGCTGTCCGAGATCGCGCCCGGCGCCGTGATCGACGGCCCCGCGATCTTCAATGCCGATCTCGGCAACGAGATCGACAACATGGAAGGCATCGACGCCCATGTCACGGAGGAGGGCGAGACCGTGCTGACCATGGTCTCCGACGACAATTTCTCCCTGATCCAGCGCAATCTGCTGCTGCAGTTCACGCTGGTGGACTGAGGGCGCCGGCCCGGAGGGACCCCGTCAGGACATTGCTGATCTGCGCCCCGGCCTGCGCGGCCTTCCGGACGGTTGGTGATCGGCCGTGCTGCCTCTATCTTAACCGGGCCCTCTTCCCCGATCCCGGATATCCGCCGCATGAGCACCCTGTTCTCCCCGATCGAACTGCGCGACCTGAAGCTCTCCAATCGCATCATGGTCTCGCCGATGTGCCAGTATTCGGCCATCGACGGCTCCGCCAACGACTGGCACTTCACCCACATCAACATGCTGGCGCTGTCCGGCGCGGCGATGTTCTGCATCGAGGCCACCCATGTCGAGGACATCGGGCGGATCACGCCGGGTTGCCTCGGTCTTTACAACGACGCCAACGAGGCGGCGCTGAAGCCGATCCTGGCCTCGGTGCGCAAGCATTCGAAGGCGGCGGTCGCGATGCAACTCGCCCATGCCGGCCGCAAGGCGTCGAGCCAGCGCCCCTGGGAGGGCGGGCAACTGATCCCGATTGCCGAAGGCGGCTGGCAGACGGTCGGACCATCCAATGTCCCGCACAAGGAAGGCGAGGCCGCGCCGCTGGCGCTCGACGACGCCGGCCTGACGCGCATCCGCGAGGCCTTTGTCGCGTCGGCAAAGCGCGCCGACCGGCTCGGCATCGATGCGCTCGAGCTGCACGGCGCGCACGGCTATCTGCTGCACCAGTTCCTGTCGCCGATCGCCAACAAGCGGACCGACCGCTATGGCGGCTCGCTGGAAAATCGCATGCGCTTTCCGCTGGAAGTGTTCGACGCCGTGCGCGCCGTATTCCCGGATCACAAGCCGATCGGCATGCGGGTGTCGGCGACCGATTGGGTCGAGGGCGCCTGGGACCTTGCGCAGACCATCGAGTTTGCCAGGGAGCTGAAGAAGCGCGGCGTCGACTGGATGGATGTCTCGTCCGGCGGCGTCTCGCCGTTGCAGAAGATTCCGCTCGGGCCGGGCTATCAGGTGCCGGCGGCGCTGGCGGTCAAGGAGGCGACCGGCGTTACCACGATGGCGGTCGGCCTGATCACGGAAGCGAAGCAGGCGGAGGAGATCGTCTCGTCCGGCAAGGCCGATATGGTCGCGCTCGCCCGCGGCATGCTCTACGACCCGCGCTGGGGCTGGCACGCCGCCGCCGAGCTCGGTGGCGAGGTGAGCGCACCGCCGCAATACTGGCGCTCGCAGCCCTCGACGCAGAAAGCGCTGTTCGGCAAGACCACGTTCGGGACGCGCTGACAGCGCACCTCGCTTGCGAGGTCACGGCATGGCGGGCCCGAACCAGCGCGTCAGCGCGGCGTCGAGGCCCGTCGTGTCGGCGTCGTCGGCCGCCCAGGCGATGCAGGCATCCGGGCGGATCAGCAGCGAAGCGCCGCTACGCCGCGGCACGCATCGCACGAAGATATCCCAGCGTGCCGCGATCGCTGACGCGGCTCCATCAGTCGCATCGACCAGCACGGCCCTGCCGTCCTCCATCTGATCGAACAGGGTTGTTTCCGCGCCGTCGTCGCCGAGAGCAAAATTGCCGGAGAGCCGGCCGACCGATGGATGGTCGCTGCCGAGATCGTAACGGATCCTGATGCCGCTGATCATTTCGCCGAAGTAGCGGGTGCCCTCGTCGAGGCTCATCAGGTCCGCGACGATCTCGCGCAAGGCGTCCGTCATGACGTCAGGCCGCATCAAGGCGACCTGGGCGCGGGTGTTGGCGAGCACTTTTGCCGCGATCGGATGCCGCTCTTCCGCGTAGCTGTCGAGCAGGCTTTCGGGCATGCGATCGCACACGACCGCCGCAAGCTTCCAGCCGAGATTGACCGCATCGAGCAGGCCGAGATTGAGGCCTTGTCCGCCGAATGGCGAGTGCACATGCGCCGCATCGCCCGCCAAGAGGACGCGGCCCCTGCGATAGCTGTCGGCCTGCCGCGCATTGTCGGTGAAGCGCGTCGCGGTCTTGACGGCGGTGACGCGAACGTCGACGCCGCTGATCCGGCGCAGCGTGGTCTCGATCTCCTCGCGCGTCACCGGCGCGCTGCGATCGGCCGGCGGTCCGTCGAACTCGGCCAGGAACACCCGGCCAGGAATTGGTCCATACGCCATCATGCCGATCGGCGTTCGCCGCCAGCCGACCGGCAGAAGTCGATCCGGATGATCGAGGTCGACGATGGCCTGGTGTCCCGTGAGGGTCGGTTCGGTGCCGGGGAATACGAAGCCCGCGCGCTTGCGCACGGCGCTGCGTCCGCCGTCGCAGCCGACCAGATAGGCCGCGTGCAGCGTGGCATTGCCGGACGCGTCCCTGGTCCGCGCCACGACGCCGTCGCCGCTATCCTCGAAATCGATCAACTCGCAGCCGCGCCTGATCTCGATGCCGAGCGCGTGGGCGCGCTCGGCGAGCATGGTTTCCAGGGCTTGCTGGTTCACCCCGCGCAACCGCCGGTCCGGCTCGCGCTGACGCGTCTGGTCGATCAGGAAAATGCCCGAGAAGTGACCGCCGAATTTCTTGAACGGCAGTTCGCTCGCATCGCCCGCGCCCCTCATGAGCCTGGACATGCTGTCCGCCATGCTGCGTTCGACCGCATTCATCGCGTCGCCGAGGCCGCGGCGCTCCAGTGCCTCGCCAGCCAGCGCGCCGATCGCGCCGGCCTTGATGGTCTGGTCGGGCTCGGTCAGCCGCTCGATGACGATCACGTCGGCGCCGCCCAGGGTCAGTTCGATCGCCAGCAGCAGTCCGGTCGGCCCGGCACCAACCACAACCACATCGGTTCGGTCACGCGTCACGTCGTCACCATAAAATTATACTCAGTATAATATTTACTATGGTACAAATTCCCGCATGTCAAATCAGGGCGGATTGCGGGAGCGGAAGAAGGAGGCGACGCGCCAGGCGATCTCGGATGTCGCCACCGAGCTGTTCCTGGAACGCGGCTTCGACAATGTTTCGGTGGCCGAAGTCGCCGAGGCCGCCGAGGTCTCACGGATGACGGTGTTCAATTACTTTCCACGCAAGGAAGACCTGTTCTTCGACCGTGAGGAGGAAAGCCGGCAGATGCTGCGGGTCGCCTTTGCCGAGCGTCCGTCCGGCGAGGCGCCGATCGCAACCCTCCGCAAGCTGGTGCACAGCCTGGCGGATCGCGTGCATCCGTTCGCGAAATTCACCGACGCAACGGCGAAATTCTGGCGCACCGTCGCCGAGAGCCCGGCGCTCTCGGCGCGGGCGCGCGAGATGCGTGACGAACTGGTCGATGATCTCGCAACGGTGCTGGCGGCAGCCATCAAGCGCCCGCTCGCCGATGCCGATGCCCGGCTCGCCGCGTCGATGGTGGTCACGGCGCTGACCGTCGCCTATGCGGAAGGGCTTCGCGAGCACAAGGCCCGCAGGTCGGCTGCGTCGTCACGCGAGACCTTCCTGCGGATCATGGAGCGAAGCTTTTCCGGTATCGCGATCATGCTGAAGGATACGCCCTACGCATAGATCCTGGCCGAGCCGGATGCGACAAGGCCATTGTTCTGCCGTAGCCGGGGCAGCTACTCTCGAAGCGCGTGCGAAAGACACGCATCGAACAAAGAGAGGAAACCCATGGAACTCGGATACTTCGCGATGCCGTCGCATCCGCCGGAGTGCGGATTGAAGGAGGGCCACGACTGGGACCTGCAGGTGCTGCGCTGGCTCGACGAGCTCGGCTATCAGGAAGCCTGGATCGGCGAGCACCACACCGCGCCCTGGGAGCCGCATCCGTCGCCTGATCTCTTGATCGCGCAGGCGCTGCTGCAGACCAAGAATATCCGCATCGGGCCCGGCGGCTTCCTGCTGCCGTATCATCACCCGGCAGAACTCGCCAACCGCGTTGCGATGCTCGATCATCTCTCGAACGGGCGGCTCAATTTCGGCGTCGCGGCCTCCGGGCTGCCGAGCGACTGGGCCATGTTCAATGTCGACGGCATGTCAGGACAGAACCGCGACATGACCCGCGAGGCGCTCGAGATCATCCTGAAGATGTGGACCGAGCCGGCTCCCTGGACCCACAAGGGCAAGTTCTGGACCGTGACCAAGCCGGACACGATGTTCGATTTCCTCAAGCCGCATATCAAGCCTCAGCAAGCGCCGCATCCGCCGATCGGCGTCGCGGGGCTCTCCAAGAATTCGGACACGCTGAAGCTTGCCGGCGAGCGCGGCTTCATTCCGATGAGCCTCAACCTCAACCCCGCCTATGTCGGCAGCCACTGGGACTCGGTGGAGGCGGGCGCGGCCAAGACCGGCCGCACGCCGAGCCGCAAGGATTGGCGGATGGTGCGCGAGGTATTCGTCGCCGACACCGATGAGGAAGCGTGGAAGCTGTCGACCGGCGACATGATGGGCCGGATGATGGGCGAGTATTTCCTGCCGCTGCTCGGCCACTTTGGTTTCAAGGATTATCTGAAGGCCTCGCCCGACGTTCCGGACAGCGACGTCACGGTCGAATATTGCGCGCGCAACAACTGGATCGTCGGCTCGCCGGCGACCGTCACCGAGAAGATCGAGAAGATCTACCAGGAGGTCGGCGGCTTCGGCGTGCTGCTGGTGTTCGGCTTCGACTACAAGCACAAGCCGGAAGCCTGGCACAATTCGCTGCGGCTCCTGAAGCAGGAGGTGCTGCCGCGGCTGAAGCATCTCGACGCCTCGGTCGGCCGCGCGGCGTAGGTTTGGCGGTGAGGATAGCGCGGGGCAGCGGTAACGCTGCCCCGTGTTCATGACGGATCGCCGGCGTCAGGTGGTGCCGAGCCAGAACCGCGTTTCGGTTTCCGCCCAGCCCTTGCCGATGCGGTTGCTCAGCCAGGTGTCGCTGCGCTTCAGACCCTTGTCCTTCTGGCCCTCCGGCGTGTTGCGCCAGGCCTGCCAGCGATACTGGCCGTAGATGCTGACGATGCGCGCGGCATAGGTCAGCGCCAGCTGCGAATCGCCCCTGATGATAACGAGGTTGTCGTCGTTCTTGGTGCTGGCGCGGTCGGAGAAATTGTGCGAGCCGGTCATGACCACCGGGTTCTTGCCGGCCGGATCCAGCACGACCACCTTGCTGTGCACGGCGATCATGAACTTTCCGGTGTTCTTGATCTCGTGCTCCCACCAGTCCGCGGTCTTGTCGATGCCGGCGGGCCGGATCACGTCGGCGATCTGCTTGCCCTTGAAGACCTGCTGCTGTCCGTCGCCGGCCAGGAGCTGCAGCTGATCCTTCGGGCTGTCCTTGCCCTGCGCCGGGAAATTGTTGAGCACCCCGCGCACATAAAGCTTCTTGTCCTGCGCCTTCTCCAGGATCGGGCCGAGCAGGCCCTTGTTGCCGGGGTTGAGCATCAGGCACACCGCGCCATGCTCGGTGTCCTCGATCATCTTGGTGGCTTCCTTGAGGTCGCCGCTCCTGGTGGTGGGCGTAAACCAGACGCTGAGGCTCGACTTGCCGATGGTGAAGGGCCATTCATGATCGCCGGCCACGGCCAGCGCCTTCGGCGACTTGCTGCCGTCGGCGTAGATCGCTTTCCAATGGTCGTGATAGGCCGCCGCGACCTTGTCGTCGGTGATCTCGAGCCCGTTGTTGTTCTGGGTGCACAGTCCGGTTCGGGTCCAGTTGGTGCTGCCGGTCCAGACCACCTTCGGCTTCTGCGCGCCGTCGCAGAACACCGCGAACTTGTTGTGGGCGTAGCGGCTCGGCGCGATCTTGCGGCGGACGATGTCGACGCCGGCCTTCTTCAGCACGCCGGCGTTCTTTTCGGTGTCCGTGGCGGTGGCGTCGGACCTGCCGGTGCTGTTGCCGAGCACGACGTGCGCCTTGCTCTTCATCGCGGTGAGCGCGGCGATCAGCTCAGGGTCGTTGAGCTCGTAGAGCGCCAGATAGACGTCACGCTTGCTCTTCTTGGCTTCAGCCAACAGCGCCAGCAGTCGGGCGCCGAGCTGGCCCTTGAGGAAGTCGCGGATCTTGTTGCCCTTGGTCGAGATCGCCTTCTCCAGGGTTTGCGCCGGCTTCTTGTCCTTGCCGATCGCGCGCGACAGCCATTGCGCCGAGATCGTGCCGCGGTTGAACCACGGCTTGAGGGGGCCCGACGGCATTGCGGAGACGTATTCGGTCCATGTCGCTGGCGCACTGTAGGCGGGCTTCACCTTGGTGGCGCCGTCCTTGAGAACCGGAACGACGCCATAGCGGACCGGCGCGTCGGTTGGCGCCAGGAAATCGGTCCAGTTCGTCTTCTGCACCGGCCATTCGGTGCTCGGCCGATGTTCGCCCGGCTTGTGATCCTGCGCCTGGTCCTCGAACCCGACCCAGGTGTCGACCACGGTTGCACTTTTGCCCTGCTGCTGACGATACAGCGCAAAGCCGAGGCAGTCCGGGATCATTGCCGCGACCTCCCAGACCACGAAGATGCCGTCGGTGGTCGGGAACGCCTGAATTGTGGAAATCATGGTGATGCCTCCAAATCGCGGCTGAGAAATATCCGGTCGACATGAACCTGGCGCGTCAACGTCGCCCGGCGATCCCTGAAGTCGGGTCGGATCGTTCCGGGCGTCGGGGCAGCTGTTCTAGCAAGGAGAGTATGCCAGACAATCTACAACCTGGTCTGTCGGCAGGATCACAGATCGGTCACGTCGTGCGCACCCGTTGGGCCGCGATGCTGTGGGCCCGATCGCGGCTTCCTACAGCAACCGCACCGTGACCTTCGCCTTGCCCTTATGGTCGCCGTAGAACCATCCGCAGACCCAGGGCAGGCTGATGACGGCCTGGTTGACGTAGAGGAAGATCTCGCCGCTGCGATCGGCGGTGAAACGCGCCTTGTAGACCTGCGGGTCGGTGTTCGACACCGGCAGGGGGTCGAGAAAATACTCGTCGACGCCGGTCTCTCCGACCCGTGCGATCAGCCTGAACCATGGCCGGAACAGGATCCGCCGCAGGAAGATCGCGAAATAGCCGCGCAACTGCCTTGTGCCTTCGATGGTCGAGGTCCGGTACCCGATCGGCGTCACGGCACGGCCGGCGTCCTCCCAGGGCTCCGACATCGTGATCGCGATCTCGTATTTGAACCCGGTGCGGACCTTGAGGCCGGTCGGCGCGCAGATCGCGCCCGTGTCGAAGTCGGCGGCATCCTGCGGGATGCCCTTGTCGACGGCGACAAGTTGGTCCGTTGCAGTGCCCTTGCAGAATGCCCCCGTCGAATCGGCGAGATTGAACAGGAAGTGGCTGACCAGCGTCGCGCTGAACCAGACCAGCAGGGCCGTGAGCAGGAACGGGACGACATGCCGCTTTCCGACATTGAGGATCCACTGATAGACCGCGCTGGTACGGAATCGATAGATCGCATCGTGCATGAACCCGGAGAGTGGCGTCGGCTTCGCGCGGTCACGCCAGATGATCCGCATCCTGTCGCTGATCGTCGCGCTGAGCGAACTGCCTGCACCCATCAGCACGATGACAGCGAGGATGCCGCCCGCGAACCATTCCGGGTTGCCGGCGTACCAATCGGTCCACCAATGAAAGGAATCGGGCAGGAACGATTGAACGAAGCGCACCAGCTCCGAGATCATCCTGACAGGTGAGCTGAATTCGTGCTCCTTGTGCTGGTTGTGGAACAGCCAGAACGCGGCCAGATGCAGCGACGCCGCCAGCGTGGCGAAGTAGGCGATCCGGCGCATCCAGACGTAGTTCCACAGCTTCTCCTGCGCGGCATAGCGCGCCGGTGCGCCCGCAGGCGTCTCAAACGTATTGGCGCCGAGCGGGGTGACCTCGCCGCTGCGCGAGACGACCACGTAGTTCGGCGGAAGTCCGATCGGGGCATAGGCATTGGCGCCGCTGTCGATCCGCTCGAACACGCTCTCGTGGATCTTCGGCATCGGCACGCTGACGCCGGCATAGGGATCGTTGCAGAGGTCGGCGACCTTGCGCGGACCGTACCGGTAGTACGCGCCGAGGCCCGCCCGCGAATCGTAGAGGCGGCCATCCTTGTCCTCGGAGGACTTGATTGACTTGATCGCGTCAGGGTCGGCGATCGGTGCGCTCTTGAATGCGAGGCCGCGCTTGACGGCTTCGTCGACCAGCCAGGCCAGCGGCACGAATGCGACAGCGTCGTCCGGATAGCCGCCGCCGACATTGGCGTGCATGCCGACGAACCAGACCTGGACGAGGCGCTCGCCATCGATGCTGGTCGGCGCGGCCGGTGCGGGCTGTCCCGGCTCTTGCTCGGTCCAGAGCACCGGATGAAAGGTCGTGCGCTCGTCGTCGAGCGCCAGCGCGTGTCGCGCGCACTTGACCTTCGGGCTGAGAATCCGGTTCGGTAGTTCGAGCGGCCACACCCAGTTGGAGATGCCGCGCGTCATCTCGTCGATCGGCAGGCCATAGGCCGCGACGGTATCCCAGATGCCGATGAACTCGATCGCCGGCACCGGCTTCCGCGCGATCCTTGCATACGGCTTGTTGCCTCGAAGGCGATCCCACAGCGGCACAAGAACATAGTCGCGCAGCGCGCGGAACAGCACCTCGATGCGCCAGATCGAGTGGTAGCCCTCGGCCCGGTATGCGCGATAGGCCTTCACCGCGCCGTCGTGCAGCTCGGATTCGGTGTCCGCGACGATCAGGCCCTGATCGAGGATGAGTGCGGCGAGCGTGCGCACGGTGAACGCGCCGCGGCTGAATCCGAACAGGTAGACCTTCGAATCGTTCTCGTGGTCGTAGTTGCGGCAGATGAACTTGTACGCGTCGAGGATGTTGCGCTTGAGGCCGTAGCCGAAGGCGCCGCCGAGGATGGCCAGCGGAATGAATTTCGACGTGCCGACGCCGTCATCATACTTGGCGGCCTGCGTATTGCCCTGCAGATCCAGCGACTGAAATATCCGCCAGACATTGGTTCGCCAGACGCTGGATGCGGCATTGCCGGTGCCGTCGGACAGAATAATGATCTTCGGACTCGGCATTGAAAGACGCTCGCTGAAACGAATGAAGCGGGTGGCGCAGCGTAGCAGGGACCGGATCGATTGCTACCTTTGATCGCTCTTTAATCATTCCATGCCGCGATAGGTGTGAACTAGCGCACAAAGCGTCACGTGGTCGCGGCCATGTGAGAGGTGACCGCTTTCGCGTTGCTGCGAAAAGGCCTAGCCTAATAGCGGCGCAATTCATTGATGAGGCACAGCCATGCGCAGCCACGTCAGAAAATTTGCCCACGTCCTTGAGCGCTTCGGCCTTGCTTTGGCGGGAGCCGCAAGCGGTCTGTTTGTCGCCATCCATGTCGGCTCGAGCGTCTCGGCGTTGACCTCGCAGGCGTTCCTGCTCGTCATGATGCTGGGCGGAGCGATCGGCTTCTATCTCGGCATCGATACACCCCCCAAGCTGTTCCATCCGAAGGATACGGCGTCGATGCGCAAGATCGACGCGGCGGAGCTGCTCGGCGCGATCGGGACCTTCCTCGCGACGATGGTTGCGTTCTTCTCGGTTGGCGTCGTCGTGCTGCGCAGCGAGCCGGAGATCGGCTGGACCGCGGCCATCATGGCGGGCTGGGTGCTCGGCGTTGCCATGCAGATCGTCGGCGGCACGATTGCGCGGGCGCGCGCCTGAAGCGTCGGAGTGGCGTTGGACGAGGCTGGTTTGCTGGCTCGGGATCGGTCGTGTTGCAGGGGGGATGGTCTGAACGCAAGTCCTGTGTCGGCCGTCACCCGCTACGCCGGGACACCGCAAAGGCCTACGCCAAGCCGGATCAGTTGCTACTCCGCCTCCCTCATCGGTTCGCGACCTTGGCGGGGTCCTTGACCGCCTTGAACGTCTCCTGCTCGATGCTGTAGAGCTCGCCGCCGACCTTCTCGACCTTGCGAATGTAGATGTCGTGGACGACCTCGCGCGTCGTCGGGTCGATCGACATCGGGCCGCGCGGGCTTTCCCAGGCCATGCCCTTCATGGCTTCGACCAACGCATCGCCATTGGTCTTGCCGCCGGTCACCTTCAGCGCCTCGTAGATCAGATGCATGCCGTCATAGGCGCTGACGCTGATGAAGTTCGGTCGAACATTCGCGTTGGCCTTGCGAAACGCCGCGACATAGTCGCGGTTCAGGTCGGATGGATGCGCGGCGGAGTAGAACCCCGCCGTGATCATGCCGATCATCGCATCGCTCATACCCGGCAGGTCCTCGTCGTCGGCGATGTCGCCGGGGCCGATCAGCTTGATCCCGCTCTTGTCGAGCCCGCGCTCGACAAACTGCTTGGCCAGGATACCGGCCTGGCTTGTCGGGACAAAAATGAACAGGGTGTCGGGATTGCCATCCCGCGCGCGCTGCAGGAACGGCGCGAAATCGGGGTTCACCAGCGGCACTTTCAGCGCTTCGACGATCGTTCCACCTGCCGCGGTGAAGCTCGCCGAAAATACGCCGGCGGCTTCGCGCCCGGGTGCCCAGTCGGATGCGATGATGGTGGCCCGTTTCGATCCGTTCCTCGCCGCCCAATCCGCCAGCACGCTGGCCTGCTGCGCGTGCGTCCAGCTGGTGCGCACGAAGTAAGGCGACCGTTCGGTCACGATCGACGTGCCCGATACCATAACGACGGTCGCCGTCTTGCTCTCATTGGCCAGCGGCGCGAGCGCCAGCACGCTCGGCGTCAACCCGCCGCCGAGGATCGCCACCCCGTCGTTGACGATCAGCTCCTGCGCAATGCGCTTGGCATTGTCGGGCACGCTGGCATCGTCCCGGACGATCAATTCGACCTTGCGGCCGGCGACCATGTCGCCGTGCTGCGCCATGTAGAGCCGCGCCCCGGCGACCGCCTGCTTGCCGACCGGCCCCAGAACGCCGGTCAATGGCATCACCAGCCCGACCCTTACGACGTCCTGCGCCTGGGTGAGTCCCGGTCGCACCGCCGCAAGCGACAGAACAGCCCCGACCAACATGGCAAACCGGGTGCTCGACATGGCCAACCTCCCGCGAGCCCGGAATGATGCCGGGCCGGTTCGCGACTGTCGGCTTCGCGCCAGGGAAGTCCTGATGAAGAAGTGACAGAACGGCGAATTTACTGCTAAATTTTCCCGATTGGTGCCGTCTGTGGGCATGGAGTGACCTCTATGGACCCGGCAACTGATTCCGTTTTGATATTTGATTCCTTTGAGCTTGATCTCGCCCGCGGCGTAGCCCGCGTGGATGGCGTCGATCTCGATCTCAGGCCGAAATCATTCGCGGTGCTCGGCTATCTCGCCGGCAATGCCGGGCGGCTGGCATCCAAGCAGGATCTGCACGAGGCGGTCTGGGGTAACGTCGCGGTTTCGGACGACTCGCTCGTCCAGTGCATCCGCGAGCTGCGCCTGAAGCTGCGCGATGATGACCACCGCATCATCAAGACGGTGTCTCGCCGCGGCTATCGCCTCGACGCCAGGCCGGTGCCGCCGCCGCACGATCATGGATCGCAGAACGTCTCGCGCCGAACGTCCGCTCCCCGCGGCATCGCGGCACGCTTGGCCGCGCTTCCCCGATGGTTGATGATCGCCGGCCTGTCGGTGATCGCCTTCGCATCATTCGCATCCGTGCCGCCGCTCGCCAACGGGATGTGGCATCCTCTGGCCGAATTGGCGCACTGGCTTGTGCCGCAGGATCACGGCATCGTGCCGGAGCAGGATGTCGAGCGGATCACCGCGCTGGCCGCCGAGAAGCAGCTGCCGCTTCCCGCCTATCGCGTTCGCGCGCCGGCAAGTGACGTACCGGACAATGTCCGCCGCTTTCTCGGCGTGTGGGTGAGCGCCGAGGGATGGATCAATTCGCACCGCCAATTCATGATGATCGTCACCAATGTCGATCGGGACGGTGTCGCGACCGGCTATCTCGTGAACGGACCGGCGATGCCGCACAGCCGTGTACCCGGGCCCGGCTTTTCCGGCGGCTTCACCGGATATGTCCTCGACGACGTCTTGCGCTATGACGGCAATACGGGACTGCATTCTGCCTCCATCACCGCGGATGGACGGATCGAGTTCAAGCTCGTCTTCCGCGAGGGAGGTACCGGTGTCGTGTTCCTCGAACCGCTCTGGACCCTTGCCCACCCAGGCCCCATTGCACGCAATCAAACCTGATCGAAGCGCACCCGGTGTGATTACGCGCGCCGCGAAACACCGAGCCCCGCCAGATGCGTGTCGACGAACTGCGCGAGGCGCTCGCGCAGCATCTCAGGTGGGACCGCGACCATGCGCTCTTCGAGGCCGAGCGAGATGATGCCGTGGACCGCGGAGAACATCGTCCGCGACAGCAGCGCGACGTCGCCGGGATAACGATCGGGCAGCAGCCGCAGCAGCGGCGCATGCATCAGTGCGAACGCGTCCATCACCATCGTGAGGATGTCTTCCGGAAACGGCCGGTCGTCCTCCATCCGGTGCTCGAACAGCGAGCGCAGCAGATTGGCGTGCTCGGTGGCGAAGCCGAGATAGGCGTCGGCAAGTCCGTGCAGCTGGTGCAGGGGATCGTCGGCCGGGACCGCCTTGAGCCGAGTGGTCAGGGCGTGAACGGTCTCCCGGTTCACGGTCAGGATCAACCCGTCGAAGTCGCCGAACTCATTATAGACACTGCCGATGGAGCAGCCGGCGGCTTCGGCGACATCGCGAACCTTGAGTGATCTCAATCCCTTAGTGGCGATTGACCGGCGCGCGATCTCGATCAGCAGGGCTCGCCGCTGAAGTTTTTTTCGGTCTCGTCGCGATTCTTCTTGAACAATGTTCATTTTCATACTACTAATTTGAGCGTTGCTCAAGTTGGCATAGGAGGCCACTCAGATGCAGACCCTAGCACTTCAATTGACCACCACCCTTGTCGATGACGCGATCGAGCTCGTGAAGGGCTTCGGCCGCGCCGTCCTCAATCTGGCGACCGCGCCGATCGAGCGGATTGCCCGCGCCTGCGACGTCGCAGGCGTCCTGGAGCAGCGGCGCGCGGATCGGCGCGCGCCGCGCCAGGCGGCTGCGAGCGGAGGCCGCTGCAAGCCGCGCAACTGCCGATGGTCACCGTTCGGCGGCTTGAGTGAACTGACCTGAAGCACGCGGCCGCAATTGTCGGCGAAACCTCAACAAAGCGCTCACCATGTCCTCTGCGAGCCTATCCGGCGTCGGTCAACCCCAGGTCTGGATAAGGTCTCGTACATCTCTGGCGGGCAATGTCGCGACGTCCCGGTGCGCCCGATTTTGCGCGCCTTCGAACCGATACGTTGCGGAAAAGACTAAAGGCTGCGGCATCTCCGTCATTTTCTCCACGCTCACCATTCTCCGCCACCCGAATTCGCAGACCTGCCAGCGCCGTGCGCGCTAACCCAAGGAACCGGTCATGATCAAGGAATTGATGACGTCCCGCCGCTTCGCGCCGCTGTTCTGGTCGCAGTTCTGCTCGGCGTTGAACGACAACGTGCTGAAGAACGCGCTCGTCATCATGCTGCTGTATGGCGTCGCCAACGAGCAGGGGCCGGCGCTGGTTCAGCTCGCGGGGGCGGTGTTCATCGCTCCGTTCTTCGTGCTGTCGGCGCTCGGCGGCGAGCTCGCCGACCGCTACATCAAGTCCGTCGTCGCCCGCCGGCTGAAGTTCTTCGAGATCTTTGCCGCGGCCTTTGCCGCCGCCGGCTTCTTCACCCATTCGATCCCGCTGCTGTTCATCGCGCTGGCGCTGTTCGGCATCGTCGCCGCGCTGTTCGGCCCGGTGAAATATGCCGTTCTGCCCGACCAGCTGTCGGTGTCCGAACTCGCGACCGGCAATGCGCTGGTCGAGGGCGCAACCTTCATGGCGATCCTGATCGGCACCATCGCGGGTGGCATGTTCGTCGCCGGCGCCAGCCACATGGGCTGGATCTGTGCCGCCGTGGTCGGCCTGTCGGTGCTGTCCTGGGCGTTTGCATCGCGCATCCCGGTGACGCAGCCGTCGGCGCCCGATCTGCCGATCACCAAAAATCCCTGGACCTCGACCGTGCGCCTGTTGAAGTCGCTCTATGCCGAGCCGCGGCTGTGGGACGGCATGGTGATCGTGTCCTGGTTCTGGATGGTCGGCGCGATCGTGCTGTCGCTGCTGCCTGCGCTGATCAAGGAAGGCGTCGGCGGCACCGAAGGCGTGGTCACGCTGTGCCTTGCCGTGTTCGCGATCGGCATTGCCGCCGGCTCGCTGTTCGCCGCGCAGCTGAGCCATGTCCGCCCGAACCTCGCGCTGGTGCCGATCGGCGCCATCGTGATGGGCGTGGTCGGCCTCGACCTCGCCTGGGCGATCGCCACCACCTCGCTCGGCAAGGACGTCACCGCGGCCGCGTTTGCGACCTCGTTCGGCGGCTTCCGCATGCTGGCCGACTTCTTCCTGTTCGCGTTCGGCGGCGGCCTGTTCGTGGTGCCGTCGTTCGCCGCCGTGCAGGCCTGGACCGCGCCGTCCGAGCGCGCCCGCATCATCGCCGCAGGCAACATTTTGCAGGCCGGCTTCATGGTCGCCGGCGCGGTGTTCGTCGGCGCCCTGCAATATATCGGCCTGCCGATCGCCTGGATCTTTTTCGGCCTGGCCGTCGCGAGCTTCGGCACGGTCTGGTTCGTGCTGAGCAAGTGGGGCAAGGAGGGCGTGCGCGACTTCGGCGCGCTGCTGTTCCGGGCGCTGTTCCGCGTCGAGGTGCGTGGCATGGAGAACCTGCCGCCATCGGGCACGCGGATGCTGATCGCGCCCAACCATGTCAGCCTGGTCGACGGCCCGCTGCTGCACGCCACCTTGCCGATCGATGCGAGCTTCGCGGTCGACACCGGCATCTCCAAGGCGTGGTGGGCCAAGCCGTTCCTGAAGATGATCAAGCACTACACGATGGACCCGTCGAAGCCGCTGGCCGCGCGCGACCTGATCAAGCTGGTCGCCGCCGGCGAGCCGGTGGTGATCTTCCCGGAAGGGCGCATCACGGTCTCCGGTTCGTTGATGAAGGTCTATGACGGCACGGCGATGATCGCCGACAAGGCCGATGCGGTCGTCGTCCCGGTCCGCATCGAGGGCGCGCAGCGTTCGCATCTCAGCTATCTCAAGAATGGCGAGATCAAGCGCTCCTGGTTCCCCAAGGTGACGATCTCGATCCTGCCGCCGGTGAAGCTGCCGGTCGACGAATCGCTGCGAGGCAAGGCGCGCCGCAATGCCGCCGGCGCCGCGCTGCAGGACGTGATGATCAACGCCATGGTCCAGAACGCGATGCTCGACCACACGCTGTTCGAGGGCCTCGGCCACGCCTATCGCGACCGCGACACCGGCAAGCCGATCATCGAGGATGCGCTCGGCACCAAGCTGACCTATCGCAAGCTGATCCTCGGCGCCCAGGTGCTGAGCCGCAAGCTCGAGCAGGGCACCGCGGTCGGCGAGAATGTCGGCGTGCTGCTGCCGAACTCGGCCGGCGTCGCCGTCGTGTTCATGGCGCTGCAGACCATCGGCCGCGTGCCGGCGATGCTCAACTTCTCGGCAGGTCCAGTCAATGTGCTGGCGGCGATGAAGGCGGCGCAGGTGAAGACCGTGCTGACCTCGCAGGCCTTCATCGAGAAGGGCAAGCTTGACAAGCTGATCGCGGCGCTCGCCGGGCAGGCGCGCGTCGTCTATCTCGAGGATGTCAGGGCCGGCATCGGCCTCGCCGACAAGGTCGCGGGCTTCCGCGCCGGCATCGCGCCGCGCGTCGCCCGCAAGGCCAACGATCCCGCGGTCATCCTGTTTACCTCGGGCTCGGAAGGCACACCGAAGGGCGTCGTGCTGTCCCATCGCAACATCCTCGCCAACGCGGCACAGGCGCTGGCGCGGGTCGATGCCAATGCCAACGACAAGGTGTTCAACGTGCTGCCGGTGTTCCACTCGTTCGGTTTGACCGGCGGCATGATGATGCCGATCCTCGGCGGCATCCCGATCTTCATGTATCCGTCGCCGCTGCATTACCGGATCGTGCCCGAGCTGATCTACCAAACCGGCGCGACGATCCTGTTCGGCACCGACACCTTCCTCACCGGCTATGCCCGCTCGGCACATGCCTATGACTTCCGCACGCTGCGGCTCGTCATCGCCGGTGCGGAGGCGGTGAAGGAGCGCACGCGGCAGATCTACATGGAGCGCTACGGCATCCGCATCCTCGAGGGCTATGGCGTCACCGAGACCGCGCCGGTGCTGGCGATGAACACGCCGATGGCCAATCGCCAGGGCACCGTCGGCCGCATCTCGCCGCTGATGCAGTACCGTCTCGATCCGGTCCCCGGCATCGAGGAAGGCGGCCGCCTGTCGGTGAAGGGCCCGAACGTGATGCTCGGCTATCTCCGTGCCGAGAATCCCGGCGTGCTCGAGCCGCTGCCTGAAGGCTGGCACGACACCGGCGACATCGTCACGGTCGACGCGCAGGGCTTCATCGCGATCAAGGGTCGTGCCAAGCGCTTCGCCAAGATCGCCGGCGAGATGGTTTCGCTGTCGGCGGTGGAGGCGATCGCGGCTGCGATCTGGCCGCAGGCAATATCGGTTGCGGTCACGCTGCCCGATCAGCGCAAGGGCGAACGCATCGTGCTGCTCACCACGCAGAAGGACGCCGACCGCGCCGCGATGCAGCGCCAGGCCAAGAGCGTCGGCGCCTCCGAGCTCGCGGTGCCGGCCGATATCCGCGTCATCGACAAGGTGCCGCTGCTCGGCACCGGCAAGACCGACTATGTCGGCGCCACTGCATTGGCCAAGGAAATAGCAGCGGAACTCGCCGCGGCGCCTGCGCCGCAGGCCGAGCCCGCCGGCGATGAGGGCGAGGCCGAGCCGGCGCGGCTGGCGCAACACGTTGCATGAGGCTTGGCATGATGGTTATGCTTTTCGGGAGCATGTTGTCAGATAGACGGCAACTGCTCCCGAGAAAGCACGATCATGTTGGACAAACTGAACCCGGCTACGGAGGACGCGCCTGAACTTGCCGCCGAGCAATGGATCGGCGCGCTGGATGCGGCGTTCGCGAGCCGCTCCGCCGAGGCTCTCGCCGCGCTGTTTGCGCCCGAGAGCCACTGGCGCAATATCTTCGGCATCTCCTGGCGGTTTGCGACCTTCAGCGGACGGCAGCGCATCGTTGCCGAACTGCTGACGCGCGCTGAAGCGGTCGTCGCGCGCGGATTTCGTCTCGATGACCGTGCCTTGATACCGCGGCGGGCTGTGGTGGCCGGACGCGAGGCGATCGAGGCTGTCTTCACCTTCGACACGTCGAATGGTCCCGGCACCGGCGCGGTCCGCCTGCTGCATGAGAGCAGCGGAAATTCCGCGGCGTGGACGTTCTCCACGATGCTCGACTTCAACCGCATCTGCGAGGCGCGCGCCGACGGCGCCGCCGAGCAATCCCACGCGCGCGATTTCGCCGCACCCGACTGGCTGGAGCAGCGGCAGGCCTCGCGCGCCTATGCCGACCGCGAGCCCGACGTGCTGATCGTCGGCGGCGGCCATGCCGGCATCGCGGCCGCGGTCGAGTGCAAGCGGATCGGGCTCGATGCCCTGATCGTCGATCGCGGGCGGCGCATCGGCGACAATTGGCGGCTGCGCTATCGCGGGCTCAAGCTGCACAACAAGACGCCAGTCAATCTGTTTCGCTACCTGCCGTTCCCACCGAGCTTTCCAGACTACATCCCCAAGGACAAGATCGCGAACTGGTTGGAAAGCTATGTCGACATCATGGAGCTCGACTTCTGGACCGAGACCTCGTTCGAAGGCGCGCGCTATGACGATACGACGCAACGCTGGACGGTGACACTGCAACGCAACTGTGGCCCGCGTACGCTGCATCCGAAGCACGTCGTGCTTGCGACCAGCGTCAGCGGCACGCCGAACATTCCCAGGATCGACGACATCGGGAATTTCGAAGGGAAGGTGCTGCACTCCAGCGCGTTCGCGGCCGGGCGCGAATGGGCCGGGCGTTCGGTCGTCGTGTTCGGCACCGGCACCAGCGCGCATGACATCTGCCAGGAGCTGCACGCCGCGGGCGCCGACGTCACCATGGTGCAGCGCAGCCCGACCATGGTGGTCAATGTCGAGCCCGCGCAGCTCTACGACAAGACCTATCTCGGCGACGGCCCGCCGATCGAGGTGCGCGACATCCTCAATTCCGGCGTGCCGCTCCCGGTGATGAAGATCGCGCACAGGATCATCACCGACGAGGTGAAGCGGCTCGATGCGCCCTTACTGTCGCGGCTGGAGCGCGCCGGCTTCCGGCTCGAGTTCGGCGAGGACGGCACCGGCTGGCCGCTGAAATTCCGCTCCCGCGGCGGCGGCTACTACTTCAATGTCGGCTGCTCCGAGCTGATCGCCGACGGCAAGATTCGCCTGATCCAGGCCGCCGATATCGCTGATATCACCGCCACCGGCCTCGCGCTGAAGGACGGCACGTCGCTCGCCGCCGAGCTGTTCGTGCTCGCCACCGGCTACAAGGGCCCGGACCATCTGGTCGGCAGCTTGTTCGGCGAGGACGTCGCCGAGCGCGTCGGCCGCGTCTGGGGCTTTGACGATGCGAGCCAGGAGCTGCGCAACATGTGGACACGCACGCCGCAGCCCGGCCTCTGGTTCGCCGGCGGCGCGTTCTCACAGGCCCGCATCTACAGCCGCTTCATCGCGCTGCAGATCGCAGCGATCGAGGCCGGCACGCTTTCCAAGCAGGTAGAGTTTTGACGAGATCATCTCACCTGCTGTCTTCTTCTCCCTCTCCCCGCTCTTGCGGGGAGAGGGTTGGGGTGAGGGGCTCCGTCCGCGCATTCGACTCGTGGAGATTCCCCCTCACCCGGCGCTGCGCGCCGACCTCTCCCCGCAAGCGGGGCGAGGTCAAGCAAGTTGCCCCATCGTTGCTCACTTGAACTAAAGGACTCCCATGCCGCTTCCGCTCGATCCCGTCATTGAGAAGATCATCCCGCTGCTGCCGCTGCGCGATCCCGAAACCATGACGCCGCAGAGCTGTCGCGATTCGCTCCGCGCGCTGGCCGAGGCGCGCAAGGCGGTGCCGCCGCCACCGGTCGACGTGGCACGCGATATCGCGGTCGCTGGCGCCGCCGGCAAGCTCGGCGCGCGGCTCTATCGCAACGGCCGTGGCACGGCGCCGACCGTGATCTTCTTCCACGGCGGCGGCTGGGTCGCCGGCGATCTCGAGACCCATGATCGCCAGGCCCGCAACCTCGTGATCGACACCGGCGCTGTCGTGATCTCGGTCGATTACCGCCAGCCTCCGGAGACCCGCTTTCCCGGTGCGTTCGAGGATGCGTTCGCCGCGATCCGCGACGTGGTCGCGCGCATCGCCGAGTTCGGCGGCGATCTTTCCCGCGTCGGCGTCGCCGGCGATTCCGCGGGCGGCAATCTCGCCGCCACCACCGCGCTGGCCTGCCGCGACGCCGGCATCAGGCTCGCCGGGCAGCTGCTGGTCTATCCCGTCACCGACGTGGTCGGCAATTTCGCCGATGCGGACGAGAATGCCAAATTTCCGTCGCGCGCCGAGAATGCGGACGGCTACTTCCTGACCCGGGCGACGATGCAGTGGTTCTGCGGGCACTATCTCGCCGACAAGGCTGAGGGCGCCGACTGGCGCGTCTCGCCGCTGCGCGCGAAGAGCCTCAAAGGCGTGGCGCCAGCCGTCGTCACCACAGCCTGGTTCGACCCGCTGCGCGACGAGGGCCACGCCTACGCCAAGGCGTTGCAGGCGGCGGGTGTGCCGGTGAGCTATCATTCCGGCGAGGGCCTGATTCACGGCTACTTTGGTCTTGGCGACGCGTCAGAGGCCGCACGCGCCGAGGCGCAGCGCGCGCGGGCGGATTTTCGGGTGTTGCTGGAGCAGGGCGTCTAAGCTCCCGTCGTCCCGGCCGTTGTTGGCAATGGCACTCTAACCTCCGCGTTGTCCCGGCCTTTGTTGGCGAACGGACTCTAACCTCCTCGTCGTCCCGGTGAAGGCCGGGACCCATAACCACCGCAGCCTGTTGCAGGAGCAGGCTGCGGCCCCAGCGTCACGCCACGCCATCCAGTCGGGGTAATGGGTCCCGGCCTGCGCCGGGACGATGTGGATGGTTTCGCATTCTACAATTTCCGCCTTCAACTCCCACTCAGTTCTCTCACCCATCAATCGTTCCCGATGGTGTCGCCGAACAGCTGCCAGGTCTCGCCGTTGAACTTCTGCAGCCGCATTGCTTCGACCGGGAAGTAGTCGGTCGGCGAGGTCTTCACCTTGATGCCGGGCAGGAACATCGGCAGCGCGATGTCGAGATTGGCGGCCTGCTTCATGATGTTCTCGTGGGTGAGGTCGTCGCTGCATTGCTTCAAGACCTGCACCGTCGCCTCCGCCACCACATAGCCGTAGACGATCAGCTGGTCCTGCAGATTGCCGTCCGGAAAGTACTTCTTCATGAAGTCCTGCCAGGCGATCACGTCCGGATCCGCCTTCCATTGCGGATCGTTCGGATCCTTCAGCGAGTAGGACGAGATGATGTCCTTGGAGTATTCGAAGCCGGCCGGCTTCAGCACTGACGACACCGAGGTCGAGGTCGCCGCGAGGAAGAACAGGTCCGGCTTCCAGCCGATCTCGCCGATCTTCTTGATCGCCTGCGCCGCCTGCTTGGGGATCGCGTGCATGAACAGCACGTTGGCGCCGGAGGCCTTCAGCTTCACGATCTGGCTGTCGACCGTGGGATCGGTCGATTCATAGGTCGTTTCCGCCACCACCATCTTCGCGGTGTTCTCCGGCCCCAGTCCCTTCTTGAAGCCGTTGCCGTAATCCTTGCCGGCGTCGTCGTTCTGGTAGAACAGCGCGATCTTCGCGTCCGGCTTGTTGGTCAGCACATACTTGGCGTAGACCGCGGTCTCGGCCTGGTATGACGGCTGGAAGCCGATCGTCCACGGATAATGCGCGTAGTCGCCCCACAGCGTGGCGCCGGCACCGACGAACAGCTGCGGCACTTTCTTGTCGTTGAGATATTTGCGCACGGCCAGGCCCGTCGGCGTGCCCAGCGGATTGAGGATCGCGGCGACCTCCTCCTGCTCCACCAGCTTGCGCGTCTGCTCCACCGTCTTCGGCGGCGAGTAGCCGTCGTCGAGCGTGATCAGATTGATCTTGCGCCCGTTCACGCCGCCCTGGTCGTTGATCATTTTGAAGTAGGCGGCCTGCGTCTTCGCGATCACGCTGTAGGCCGACGCCGCGCCGGAGAATGGCGAGGTCTGTCCGAGCTTGATCTCGGTGTCGCTGGCGCCCGTGCCATATTTCTTCTCGGCGGCGTGTACCTGCGTCGCGAGCGCAAGCGCGACGGCTGCCGTGACGGCCTTCCAGATCATCGTGAGCCTCCCTGTGACTTTTTTGTTTTGTTCGCGAGGGAGAGCTTACGCAGGTCGAGGGAGGTGGGCTTGCGACGAGATGCCGGGGCAGGGATGCGAAAATGCGGCTGGTGCGATAGCGGCACGGTGTAACCACCAGCGTCGTCCCGGCGAAGGCCGGGACCCATTACCCCAACTGCCTATTTGGAGCGACGCTGGGGCAACATTCCGCGTAACGGCAAACTTTAGTGATAATGGGTCCCGGCCCCCGTGCGCAATTGCGCACTCGGCCGGGACGACGATGATGAGAGAGTCGCGCCTCAGCGCACCCGCACGCTGCCGGTCGTGACCGGATCGGTCGGCAGCACGGTAGCGCCGGCTCTGCTGGCGGCGGCGGAGGTGATCATGCCGGGCTCGGCCGCGGCCTGCACATTGCGGGGCGGGTTGAATTCGAGGATGACGAGGGCGGCCGTGGCGAGCACCGCCACGGCGGCGGTTGCAATCGCAGGCACCAGTCTTCCGCGCGGATCGGCTGCGCGAACTTGCATCGAGCAATTCCTTTATCGGGGTCGTTCTTTGGACGTGACATAGGAACGGCCAGGCTTCTTCCCAAGAGTGCGGCGCACATGCCTCACAATCAGTTGTGCTGGCCGTGATGTCCCTCACGGTCTTCGAGACGATGCGGCGTACCGCGTCGAATCGCATTCGTGTCGGACGGCTTGTTTGCACACTAATATCTGGAAGAGATCGTGGCGTTTTGCATGCGCCTCATGCGCTCGTGATCGATCGCGTGAGGTTGTGACTAACGTTGCCGCGACAAGCCGCTTTTGCCGTGATTTAGAGGCTTTCTTCGTTGTGCGCGGCCCGCGCGTTAAGGCTTTCTTCACGCGCTCTCGACGCATCAAGCAGAGATTCGTGTGATGTGCGCGTGATGGATGAATGACACCGCTGTCATTGGCAACAGCTGTCAGCGGACTGTCGTAGTCAATAGCGACGACTGTCATTGCGAGGCGCGAAGCGACGAAGCAATCCATCTCTTCTCGCGCGACGCGATGGACGATTTTACTTCACGCGTCATTGCGTAAAGAAGATTCCATTCGTTACGCATCCGCATGTGCGCGAGTCGGTCGGTTCGATTCACCTGTCAGACAGCGGGAGAGGGTGTGCGCGCGTAGTCTCGCGGCGCGATAGGCCCGAGCTTTGCGGCAGCTTGACCCTCGCTGGAGGGCGCAGGGAACGCCGGGGCCAGCACGCACCCATGGGTCCCGAGCAATAAAAAGCTCGGGAGGTAGGACCACAGGTACGGTCGGCGATCCCGGCGTTCCCCGCGCGGATGGGTTACGGCTCATACGTGCTCTCCCCGGCGAGACAGGGCTTGTTTGCCACCGCCCTCACAAGACGCTTTCGCGTTTCGCGAGAGGACACCAGCCACTGGGGCGTCAGGACCACACACTTTCACCGTCCGCGATGCGTCTCGCGCGCCACCCGCGTCCACCGCATCCCGCACCCAACGTCCGTGACGATCGCGATACGCCCCTCTCAGAGGAGGCGGGACGCGGAGGTTGTACTCGTGAGTTAGCGTGATGGGGAAAAGGAATATTTTCTTTGCGAGGACTGGACAGGGTGTGTCGCGTTCAAAAACTGAGGAAATTCGATTCTTGGCGCGGCACTGACGGGCGAATTTGGGTCAATCGGAGTCAATTTATTCATGAAGATCGTGCGCTTGGATCTAGCAAGCCGCATTTCGATCGATCTTGGGATACTTGCGGCAGAAAACTGAATAGTCTGGATTGTCCTTCAGGTGCGCATGCTGAAATTGACCCGCGTGACACCGGATGCAGAGCAGCTTTATGTTCGTGGGGTGGCTGTCAGACTTGTCGGCATCGATATGGTGTTACTCTCAGCCAGCTTTTGCATGAATGCCGTTTGTGATCGTCCCAAGGCGTCCAGACGATCATTCATGTCCTGCCGGTTGAGTTTGAGTTGCGAAATTAAAGTCGCCTCTTCGTCGCCGACCAACGATTGCTGGACATTGACAAGTTGAATGTAAAGATCGTCGACGGTGGCGCCATTGGCTGAGACAGCAGGGTCTAACCGTTTGACCCCGAGCGTCACATATCGGAGCTTTATTGAGAGAGCTGCACCCACTCCGACAACCGAGGCGATAAAGGCAGTCTTCAGTCCGTCGAGAAGTGCGGGGATACTGGCGTCTATCCTCTGCGGATCGAATTCATACAATCCTTCAGCGATGCCCAAAAACGTGAAGAAGATGCCTGCCGTAGTGAAGATTGATGGACCTTCGTGAATCGTGGTTTCGTTGTAAGCGAATATGTGAGCCAATAAGGCGCAGACGATGAGCATCGCTACCGCCCATTGCGTAATTGGTGGCAACGTCAGAAACAACTGCAAGACGCTGAGTCCGAGTGATGTAAGCCGCTCCATGGGCCCCCCCTTAATGCGATCGATTAGCTATCATGGCTCCGCGGGATCAGCGCTGATGCGAGCCATGACGATTCCGTCCTCCAGATGGACGCGGCTGGTGAAGCGGTTTTTACCCCGAAATGTGAAGGCGCCGTCTCATCGAGTTGTTGTCTTGGTCGTAAGCGCCAAGTGCGATCAAAGTCGTTGCCGCAGCTCCTAGACAAATTGCGCGGATCAAAACTGAAAGCGAGAGCATTTGCAAATAATCGCACCGGTTGAACAACCAATGGTCGAAATCTAGCTCAATTTTCCTGTGAGGGTACGGCAATGTTACGGCGCTACGAAAGTCGCAGCCGATACGTCAAACTGACAAAACAAAAACGGCCGGGTCATCGACCCGGCCGTTCAAATCTCTCTTCCCGCGAATTCCGCGTGTGCGGCTTAGCTCAGCTCGCCTTCTTCACCGGCGCGGGCTTGCCGACCTTCTTCTCGATCGCGCGCTTCAGTTCGAGGGCGCGGGGCGAGAGCACGTCGGCCTTGGCCTTGAGCAGGTAGGCATCGAGGCCGCCATTGTGGTCGACGCTCTTCAGCGCGTTGGTCGAGACGCGCAGGCGCACGTTGCGGCCGAGCGCTTCGGAGATGAAGGTGATGTTGGCCAGGTTCGGCAGGAAGCGCCGCTTGGTCTTGATGTTCGAGTGGCTCACCTTGTGGCCCGTCTGGGGGCCCTTGGCCGTCAGTTCGCAGCGCCGGGACATCTTACAAAATCCTTATTGCATCCCCGCCGCTCGAAGGGCGTGCAATCACACGGCCCGCGCGGGGGTTTTGAATTCGCGTCCATTTTCCAGGAACCGCGGGTGTATAGGGGGAGAATACCCGAGCGTCAAGATTATATCGCCGCATGCGGGGCACCGGAAATGCCGGTTCATAAGGTCTTCCAGCCACTTAACGGCAGATATGGCAACCATATAAAGGGCGTATTCGACTGCAAGTCTAGGTTCCATACAAGATGCGCCTTGTTGTCCGGCCGAATTGAACGCCGAAATGGACAACGGATAGAGCGCCGATAGCAGGACCGTCAGGTAGGTTAAGTGACCACCGCCATTGCCATTTTGCCCCCGCTCGGCCGGCTGCTCGGCCTGTGCGCGGGCGCATTGCTGCTGTTCTGCGCCGAGCGCGCCAGCGCGCAGGGGCGGCTCGACGCCCAGTATGAGGCGACCCTGGCCGGTATCCCGGTCGGCAAGGGCAGCTGGACCATCGAAATCGGCGACGACAGCTTCTCGGCCTCGGCCCAGGGCGGCACCGCGGGCCTTCTGAAGGCGTTTTCCGGCGGCTCCGGCGCGGGCGCCTCGCAGGGCCGCGTCGTCAACGGGGCGCTGGCGGCCTCCTCCTACACCGCGACCACCACCACCTCGAAGAAGTCGGAGACGATCCGGATGGTGCTGGCCAATGGCGGCATCAAGGAATCCGCGATCGAGCCGGAGCCGCCGGTGGATCCCGACCGTCTGCCGGTGACGGATGCGCAGAAGAAGAACGTGTTCGATCCGATGACCGGCTCGTTCTTGCGCGCGCCCGGCAATGCCGAACTGATGAGCCCGGATATTTGCCGCAGCGGCGCCGGCATCTTCGACGGCCGCATGCGCTACGACCTCAAGCTCGATTTCAAGCGGGTCGAGATCGTCAAAGCCGAGCGCGGCTATCACGGCCCGGCGCTGGTCTGCGCGCTCTATTTCGTGCCGATCTCGGGCTACATCCCGGATCGGCCCGTGATCAAATATCTCGCCGCCCAGCGCAACATCGAGATCGCCTTCGTGCCGATCGCCGGCACCCGCCTGCTGGTGCCGTTCCGCATGACGATCCCGACCCCGCTCGGCCAGGCCATGCTGGAAGCCACCTCGTTCGTCACCACAGCCGCGCCGCCGCGCGTGGCGAAGACGCAGTAGGGATCCTGATCGCGGCCGCCGCTGCCGGACCCGTCATCCTGAGGAGCGCGAAGCGCGTCTCGAAGGATGAACGGCCCCGCTGGTGGCGTCGCCCTTCGAGACGGCCGCTGCGCGGCCTCCTCAGGGTGACGGTCTGAGAGAATGAGAGCCTCCAAGGCATGCAACGAACGTCACCGGAATCCAGTTGACTCTTGTCCGCTTCTGATTCGACTCGGCCACCCCTGGAACTTAAGGAATTCAGTCCGCATATCCTGTGCTTGTGGAGCCCTCTCAAACTTGATCTAGTGCCGCCGCCGTCAGCCTACCCGAGATGTTGCGGTGAACGTATCAGGTCCCAAATCGAGTCAGCGATTCGGCCGCGATTCGTTCTAGAGTCGTTCCAGAGCTTAAGGTAGGCGCGGAAAGCGTCGCATTGTGAGACAGATTTTGTGAAAGGACGCGTGAAGGAGTGAAGACCAGAGCGTCAATCCCTCACCGTCACCCTGAGGAGGCCGTGCAGCGGCCGTCTCGAAGGGCGACGGCCCTGCTGTCTCATCAAGATCGCCGCAAACGGGTCGATCTCGGCCGTGCATCCTTCGAGACGCGCTGACGCGCTCCTTGCAGGTACAACGGCGAATTCGCCGTTGTACCGGGGATGACGGATCAGAGAGCGCCCCAACAAATTCAAGAAACACCTGCAAAATATGGCTTTCTCAACTTCGTTCGGAAATGACCGCGTGCCCGGTGCAGGCGTCACCGCGGTGCTCGGGCCGACCAACACCGGCAAGACGCATCTGGCCATCGAGCGCATGCTGGCGCATTCGTCGGGCCTGATCGGGCTGCCGCTGCGGCTCTTGGCGCGCGAGGTCTACAACAAGATCGCGGATCGTGCCGGCGTCGATAACGTCGCGCTGGTCACGGGCGAGGAGAAGATCAAGCCGAAGGCGCCGCGCTTCTGGGTCTCGACCGTGGAAGCGATGCCGCGCGATCTCGATGTGTCCTTTCTCGCGGTCGACGAGATCCAGATCGCGGCCGATCTCGAGCGCGGGCATGTATTCACCGATCGCATCCTCAACCGCCGCGGCCGCGACGAGACGCTGCTGCTGGGCGCTGCGACCATGCGGCCAATGATCGAACGGCTGCTGCCGGGCGCGTCGATCATCACGCGGCCGCGGCTCTCGCAACTCGAATTCGCCGGCGACCGCAAGATCACGCGGCAGCCGCGCAGAACGGCAATCGTCGCGTTCTCGGCCGACGAAGTCTACGCGATCGCCGAATTGATCCGCCGTCAGCATGGCGGCGCGGCCGTGGTGCTGGGCTCGCTGTCGCCCCGCACGCGCAATGCGCAGGTCGCGATGTTCCAGAACGGCGACGTCGATTACCTCGTCGCCACCGACGCGGTCGGCATGGGGCTCAATCTCGACGTCGATCACGTCGCCTTCGCTTCCGACCGCAAATATGACGGCTATCAGTTCCGCCGCCTGACGCCGGCCGAATTCGCGCAGATCGCGGGCCGTGCCGGCCGCGCCACGCGCAACGGCACCTTCGGCACCACCGGGCGCTGCGCGCCGTTCGAGCCCGAGCTCGTCAACGCGCTGCAGAACCACACCTTCGATGCCGTCAAGGTGCTGCAATGGCGCAACGCGAAGTTGGACTTCGCCTCGCTCGGCGCGTTGCAGGTGTCGCTGGCGCTGTCGCCCAATCATGAGGCACTGACGCGGGCCCCGGTGGCCGAGGATCTGCGCGTGCTCGAGCATGTTGCGCGCGACGCCGAGGTGCGCAATCTCGCGCATGGGGCGGCCGCGGTGGAGCGGCTGTGGGAGGCCTGCCAGGTTCCAGACTACCGAAAGCTGTCGCCGGCCGCCCATGCCGAACTCGTGACCACGCTGTATGGCTTCCTGATGCAAAAGGGGCGTATCCCTGACGCATGGTTTGCCGCCCAGGTCGACCAGGCCAACCGGACCGACGGCGATATCGACACGCTATCGGGCCGGATCGCGCAGATCAGGACCTGGACCTTTGTTGCCAACCGGCCGGACTGGCTCTACGACCCGGACCACTGGCAGGGGATCACGCGCGAGCTCGAAAATAAATTATCCGATGCGCTGCATGAACGGCTCACGGAGCGTTTCGTTGACAGGCGGACCAGTGTATTGATGCGCCGCCTGCGGGAGAACTCAGTTTTGAATACGGAAATTGGCAAGACCGGTGAAGTGATCGTGGAAGGCCACGTGATCGGCCGGCTCGATGGTTTCACCTTCGCACCTGATGCGGCCGAGGCCGGCAGCGACGCCAAGGCGCTGCAAGCCGCCGCCCAGCAGGTGCTGGCGCGCGAGATCGATGCGCGCGCCGAGAAACTGGGCGCCGCCCCCGACGAGCAGTTCGTGCTGACCTCCGACGGCACCATCCGCTGGACCGGCGATGCGGTGGCCAAGCTGGTGGCCGCCGAGGACGCGCTGCATCCGCGGCTGCGCATCATCTCCGACGAGCGGCTGACCGGCGCCTCGCGCGAAGCGGTGCAGACCCGGCTCGATCTCTGGCTCAAGACGCATATCGAAAAGCTGCTCGGGCCGCTGTTCGAACTGTCCAAGGCCGAGGATCTGCAGGGCATCGCCCGCGGCATCGCCTTCCAGCTGGTCGAGGCGCTCGGCGTGCTCGAACGCGCGAGGATCGCGGCCGAGATGAAGGATCTCGACCAGCCCTCGCGTGCGGCCCTGCGCAAATACGGCGTGCGGTTCGGCGCCTACCACATCTATTTCCCGCAGCTCTTGAAGCCCGCGGCGCGCTCGCTGGCCTCGCTGCTGTGGGCCGAGAAGCAGAGCAATGCCGACATGGCGGCGCTGTCGAATGTGCAGCATCTCGCCTCCAGCGGCCGCACCTCGTTCCCGGTCGATAAGGCGTTGCCGCGCGATGCCTATCGCGTGCTCGGCTATCGCCAGTGCGGCGAGCGCGCGGTGCGCGTCGACATCCTGGAGCGGCTCGCCGACCTGATCCGCCCCGCTTTGGCCTGGCGCGAGACCTCGCCGGGCGAGAAGCCTGCGGGTGCGTTCGACGGCCGCGGCTTTGTCGTGACGCAGGCGATGACCTCGCTGACCGGCTCTGCGGGCGAGGATTTTGCCTCGATCCTGCGCGCGCTCGGCTACCGCATGGACCGCCGTCCGCCGCTGCCGCCGAAGCCCGTCGAGGCCGCGCCGGCCGAGGCCACGGAGGCCGTCGCCGAGACCACGGAGACCGTGGCCGAGACCACCGAGACGGTCGCCGCCGAGACGCCGCCGGTCGAGGCGACCTCTGACGCCGCCGTGGATGCGCCGGTCGGTGCCACCGCCGAGGTTGTGGCCGAAGCGCCGGAGGCTGTCACGGATCAGCCGGTGTCCGGCGATCCCGCACCATCGGCCGCGCTGCTGCCCGATGTCGGCTTTGCCGAGGTGGTGTCCAGCGAGGCGACGCCGGTCGTCGTCGAGACCAAGCCCGAGCCCGTGGCAGAAGTTGCCGCGGAGCCCGCCGCTGTCGCCGAAGAGCCCGCTGCTGAGGCGCCCGCTGCGGAAGCGGTACCCGAGCCCGCGCCTGCCGTGGAAGCCACTGCAGAGACACCCTCCGAGACCGCCACAGAGGTCCCCGCGGAGACCGCGAGTGCCGAGGCAGCACCGGCTGAAGCCGCTGCCGCCGCCGCGGAGACGCCGGCCGAGCCGCAACTGGTCGAAGTTTGGCGTCCCGGTGGCCGCTCCGACGAGCGCCGTCCGCATCATCGCGGCCACGATCGCAACCGCGGCCGTCACCAGGGCAAGCCCGCCGAGGGCGCGCAGGCCGCTGAAGGCGGCGGCGAGGGCGACAGCAAGCGCGAACAGCATCGCCGTCCGCGCCGTCACCAGGATTTCCGCGCGCCGCGTCCAGGCGCGCCCGCGGATCCGGCCGCGGCGCCCGCCGAGGGCGCGCAGGCCCGCGACAACAGGGACGACAAGGGCCAGCGCCGCGAGCGCTTCGAAGGCAAGGGTCGCGATCGCGACAATGAGCGTCGCCGCGACAACAAGTTCGGCGGCGACCGCAAGGGCGAGCGCGGCGATCGTGATCGCGGCGGCCGCGATTTCAGCAAGGGCGGCCGCGACAAGCGCGAGGGCGGCCCGTCGCATCGGCCCTACGCCTCGAGCGCGCCGCGCGAGCGCGACCGGCCGATCGATCCGAATTCGCCATTCGCCAAGCTCGCTGCCCTGAAAGAGCAGCTCGCAGGCCGGAAGGAATAGTCCAACCCTTGGTTTAACGCTTGGTCTAGTTTGGATCGACAGCGCCTCGACAAATGGCTGTGGCATGCGCGCCTGGTGAAGGCCCGCACCAGCGCCGCTGAACTCGTCGTATCGGGGCATGTCCGGATCAACGGCACGCGCGAGAAATCGCCGGGCCATGCGGTGAAGGCGGGTGATGTCGTCACCGTCGCGCTCGACAACAGCGTCTGCGTGCTCAAGGTGATCGGCTTTGCCGAGCGGCGCGGCGATGCCAGCTCGGCGCGGGTGCTGTACGAGGATTTGCAGGCCGGCAATTTGCAGGCCGGTAAGGAGTAGTTATCTAGCGCTTGCTATCTCAATTTGGGTGGCAGGAGCGTGAGAATACTGGCGTTTTTCGAGGGCCGCTTCCCTTGCGGCCCCGGTATTCCTGCGCTACGCAACCCCAGAAAAATCGATCGTTCCGGAGTTTTGGATGACCTACGTCGTCACTGAAGCCTGCATCAAGTGCAAATATACCGACTGCGTCGAGGTCTGCCCCGTCGATTGCTTCTACGAGGGCGAGAACATGCTGGTCATCCATCCCGACGAATGCATCGATTGCGGCGTGTGCGAGCCGGAATGCCCGGCGGACGCCATCAAGCCGGACACCGAGCCGGGCCTGGAAAAGTGGCTCGAGGTCAACCGCGACTACGCCAAGAGCTGGCCCAACATCACCCAGAAGAAGGACTCGCCGGAAGACGCCAAGGAGTGGGAAGGCAAGGAAGGCAAGTTCGAGAAATATTTTTCTCCGAATCCCGGCAGCGGCGACTGATTCGCCGGGAATACCGTGGTAAGGTCGGACTCTGGTCCGCCGCGGCCCTCCGTTCTGCCGCCGATTTAACCCTAATGACGGACATATGACCTGAACGGCCCCTGTTATGCCCGGAATCGGGCGTAAACCATTGATTTTTGCGGAAAATGTGCTATATCTGACACATTACAGGCCAAGAACCCCCTGCCATGCGTACCTTGTGGCTTCGAGGTTCCCGCAAACTCGAACAGGGGCGTGGCAGTTTCCGCGCGCAGGCTGTGTCACAGAAAACGCGTAAAAAGAGTGCTTCAAAGACGACGAAAAAAGCCGCTGTCGTTGCTCGCAGCGCAACCAAGGGCCGTGCCAAGGCGTCCGTGAAGGGGGCCAAGAAGGCGGCGGCTGCAAAGTCCTCAAAGAACAAAAGAAGCGTGATGCCAGAAAAGACTGCCAAGACTGCCGCGAAAGCGGCAGCTGCGAAGCCCGCTGCTGCCAAGGTCGCCCCCAAGCCTGCCGCGACCAAGACGGCTGCTGCGCCGAAGCCGGCCGCCCCGAAGGCTGCCGTCCCCGCCGCTGCTCCGAAGGCCGCCGCCAAGCCGGCCGCCGCGCCGCGCGTCGAGGAGCCGAAGAAGGTCGTGACCCAGCGCCAGGGCTTCAAGGCCAATGAATTCGTGGTCTATCCCGCTCACGGCGTCGGCCAGATCCTGGCGATCGAGGAGCAGGAGATCGCGGGCGCCAAGCTCGAGCTGTTCGTGATCAATTTCATGAAGGACAAGATGACGCTGCGCGTCCCGACGGCGAAGGTCGCCAATGTCGGCATGCGCAAGCTGTCGGAGCCGGCGCTGGTCAAGAAGGCGCTGGAGACGCTGAAGGGCCGCGCCCGCGTCAAGCGCACCATGTGGTCGCGCCGCGCCCAGGAATACGAAGCGAAGATCAACTCGGGCGACATCGTCGCGATCGCCGAGGTGGTCCGCGACCTCTATCGTTCGGAATCGCAGCCCGAGCAGTCCTATAGCGAACGCCAGCTCTATGAAGCGGCGCTCGACCGTCTGTCGCGCGAGATCGCGGTCGTGCAGCACTCGACCGAGACCGAGGCGATCAAGGAGATCGAAGGCCAGCTCGCCAAGAGCCCGCGCCGCGGCGCCAAGGCAGAAGCCGAGGGTGAAGGCGAGGGCGATGCCGACGGCGAGGATGCCGATACCGATGGCGACGATACCGCCGTCGAGGACGAAGCCGCCTGAAGGGTTCGACGGATTGAAAACAAAAGCCCGGTCGCAAGACCGGGCTTTTTGCTTTGGCGGCGTGTCCGTCCCTTGTGGGAGAGGTCGGATTGCATGGCAAATGCAATCCGGGTGAGGGTGCAGGCTCTCCGCAAGTTGCAGCCCCTCGACCGCGATCTTCGCCCGGGCAGATCGATATTCCAAACTGTCCGCGCCGCTGGACTCTTGGACCAGCGGCACTCGTTGCCGACTTATCCCGAAACGGAACGCCGGTAACTTTCGCGCGTTCGCTCGCCAATGAGGAGAGCGGACCATGACATCAAAGGCAGGCATTTTTTTCGCAGGCGTTGGAACAACTTTTATTATCCTAGGCGCTGGGTTCGGTGGTGGACTGTTCATGGCGAATTCGGCGCTTAAGGATTCTGCCGGCGCCCCCGCGCGCGTCTCTTCGCCAGCGCCTGCGGAACCAGCGCGCGTTATCCTGCCATCCACGGCAGAAGCCGCGCAGCCACCGCAGCCTGCCACCCAACGAGAGCCCGCCACGCCAGACGCAGCCTCACCGCCGCAGCCGCCACTGGAGCCGGTCAAGGACGTACAAGCGCCTGTCGAGAAGCAGGCGGACGTGGCGGACACGAGAAAATCTGACATTGCAGAAAAGGAGCGGCGTAAGCGCTACGCCGAACGCAAGGCGAAGCGCGTCGCGACCGAGCAGGCGAGGCGTCAACAGCGGCGCATCGAACAAGGCGAGCAACGCCGCGAAGCTCCGGTGCTCTTGGAGCAGGCGCGACGCCACGAAGTGCCGATCATGGCGTCTGAAGACGATGACTCCCCGCCGCGTCCGTTCGCGAATTTCTTCAGGAATGACTGAGCGCATCGCTTTAGTGAAGGAGCCGAGGAACAGTCCGCAATCGAGGGACGTTAGTGCTGATACAGAAGGCCCGTTCGTCTGATGGCTAACGAAAATTCCATTGCTTCAACTGCCAGTTCTGAACAACGCATAGAGCAGGCGTCAGAGGCGATCCGTCAGATGGCTGAGCGCGGCGTATTCGAACCTTTGCCGCAGCAAGATCGGTGGCTGCATCACTTGAGTGAAGCGACCAGGGCGGCTCCGCTTCAATCGCTTGCCGTTGCATTCTTGCTGGGGGTCTTCCTGGCTCGGCGGTAGCCCGTCGGCTACGCCGTTGATGCTGCCGCGCCGCGTGCTCAATACGAGCGCTGCTTGATGCCCCAGCGGCGGTTCTCGGAGGTCACGATCCATAGATTGCGGTGACGGCTGGCAATCGATCCGTCGGCGCGGTCGCGGCTGTATTCGACCAGCAGATGCACCTTGCGCGGCCCGACCAGCACCGGCTCCTTGCGCTGATAGGTGCTCTTCGTCCATCCCGTGGTGCGCGCCAGATCGTTGAAGAACGACGGCGGCAGCTGGCCCGGGCCATCCCAGATCACGAGCTGCTCGCCGGACAGGATGACGTGCGGGAAGTGCAGCAGCGCGTCCATGCCGGCGAGATCGCGAGCGTTGAAGCGGTCGGTGAAATCGTCGATGCAGCGGATCGCCGCCGCGATCATGGCCGCGTCGTCGGCGTCATCCGTGCTGGGCTGGAAGAGGTTGTCGGCACTGCTCGGCCGCTGCTATACATCCGCGGCGAAGCGAACGGCAACGGCGTGGCGGATCCGTAGCATGGATGAAGCGCAGCTTGACCGCGGATGGTTCGATCCCGGATTGCGGTTCGCTCCATCCGGGCTACGCAGCTCCATCCGGGCTACGCTAGCCTGTGCTACTTCACCCGCTGCTTCTCGAGCTTGCGCGCCAATGTCCGGCGGTGCATGCCGAGTCGGCGGGCGGCTTCGGAGATGTTGAAATCGGTCTCCATCAGGGTCTGGTGGATGCGCTCCCATTCCAGCGTCTTGATCGACGTCGGCCGCGCACCGACCTCGATGGCGGCATTGCCTTGCGCTTTGAGGAACGCGGCCTCGATGTCATCGGTGTTCGACGGCTTGGCCAGATAGTGGCAGGCGCCGAGCTTGATCGCCTCGACCGCGGTTGCGATGCTGGCAAAGCCGGTCAGCACGACGATCAGCATCTCAGGATCATGCGTGTGCAACGCCTCGACGCAGGCAAGGCCCGATGCACCGCCGGCGAGCTTCAGGTCGACGACCGCATAGCCGGGCGATTGCTGCTCGAGCAGCTGGCGGACCTCGTCGAGCGAGGCCGACACCGCCACATCATAGCCGCGGCGCTCGAACGAGCGCTTCAATGTGCGGGCGAAACCCGCATCGTCCTCGACGATCAGGAGCTGGCGTTCATCCGTCAAGATGGTCTCCGATCGCGAGCGTCGAGAGCGGCAGCTCGAGCCTGACCGCGGCGCCGATGTCCGGCCGGTTGCGCGCCGTCACCACGCCGCCCAGCTTGCGCACCACGTTGACCACCAGGAACAGGCCGAGGCCGCTGCCGGGGCTGCCCTTGGTCGATTGATACGGCTTGCCGATATGCGCCAGCATCTCGCGCGAGAAGCCCGGGCCGCGATCGGTCACCGACAGCACCAGCGTGTCGGCATTGCGCTCGGCGGTCAGCTCGATCCAGTCGCGCGACACCTCGGCGGCGTTGTCGAGCACGTTGAAGATCGCCTGCTTGAGCGCGATGTCGGATACGATCGCGAGATCAGCGCCGAAGGCGTTGCGGAAATACAGCGTGGCCGAGGGCCGCGTCGTCCGCCATTCCTCCACCAATGCCGTCAGGAACGCCGTGACCGTGGTCGGCGAGGAGCCTTCGCCGCGGGCTTCGCCCGCCGAGAGCAGGATGCCTGTGACGATCGACTTGCAGCGCTGCACCGAGATCTCCATCTCGCCGAGGTCTTGCGACATTTCAGGATCGGAGGTGAGCGCGGGCATCCGGCGCCAGTCGCCGAGGATGACCGAGAGCGAGGCGAGCGGCGTGCCCAGCTCATGCGCGGCGCCGGAGGCCAGGAGGCCGATCCGGACGATGTGATCCTGCTCGGCGGCGTGCTGGCGCAGCGCCGCGAGACGCAGGTCGCGATCGCGCAGATTGCGGTTGATCCGGGTCATGAACACCACGAGCAGCACGGCGTCGAGCACGAGGCCGATGAAGGTGCCGGCGATATAGAGGTTGAAGGCATCGGCGAAGCCTTGCTGCGGCAGCTCCAGCGGCCGGTAATAGCTGGTCAGCCAGGCGAAGTTCATGCAGACCAGCGCCACCAGCGACCAGGTCGAGGGCGCGTCGAGCAGCACCGCGCCAAGCGTCACCTGCAGCAGATAGAGCGAGGTGAACGGGTTGGTGGCGCCGCCGCTGAGATAGAGCAGGGCGGTCAGCGCCGCCACGTCGAGCGCCAGCGCGACCAGCAGCTCGCGATTGTTGATGTCGGCGCGGTAGCGCAGCCACAGCAGGCTGACGACATTGAGTGCCACCAGCCCGGAGATCACGGCCGCCAAGGGCAGCAGCGGCAGCGCGACGCCCATCCAGAACTGCACGAAGCCGATGGTGGCGATCTGGCCAATCACGGCGATCCAGCGCAGCTGGACCAGGAGGGCCATGTTCTTGCGATTGGTCGCGATGTCGGCGGGCGCTGCGAGGTCGAACGGCATGCCGGCGGCCGCGCCCGCGGCGGACGGCGTCACCGCCGCGCCGGTCGCGGCCTTGTCGTCATGCAGATCCGATGTGCGCTCGAGCATCTGGGCCTGTGTCGCGAGACAGATTGCGGGCTGCGCCGATCAAGCGGCGCACGGCGGCGCGCCGTGAGCCCCACCTTGGATCGGAGGCGCCGGCGCGGCTCCTGCCGCTGATGACGCGCAGGAGCGCGCCCGCCAGCATAAGGGCCAGTGTGAACCATGTCAGCGCGTAAATCAGGTGGTTGTTCGGAAACCGCACGATCGTGAGCCCGCCGATTGGGTAGCCGCCCGGATTTGGCGTCGCATCGGCGTCGATGAAGAAGGGGGCTACATGCGACAGTCCGTGCGCGGCGGCGATGGCGGCGACGTCGCGGGAATACCAGCGGCCGGCCGAAGCATCGTTGCTGCGCAGGAAGCCGCCCTTCGGCTCCGACATCCGCAGCAGTCCGGTGACGCTGACGGCGCCCTGCGGCTCGCCATCGCGCCGTGTCGCGGGATCGCGTTTATCAGCGGGAACAAAGCCGCGGTTGACCAGCACGGTGGTTCCGTCGGCGGCTTGCAGCGGGGTCAGTACCCAGAAGCCGGGACCTTCGGCCGTGACGGCCTGCACCAGCGTCTCATCGGCGTTGAGGAACGTGCCGCGTACGGTGACGCGTCGGTATTCATCGCTCGCGGCCGTGACCGCCGGCCATGACGATGGGGGCGGCGGCGCGACCAGCGCGGCATGCATGCGCTGCTCGACCCGCTCGATCAGCGCCAGCTTCCAGGCCCGGCGTTCGATCTGCCAGATACCGAGCGCGCTCAGCAGCATCACGCCCAGCATGCCGAGCGTGAGCAGCACAAGCGGGGGCCTGGCAGACCGCATCGTCACGGCATCTGGCTCATGTCGTGCAGCGGCATCATATTGACGTTGAGGTGATGCATGACCCACAGCGAGCCGGTCAGCGCGATCACCACCATGACCACGGTGAAGATCATCGCCATCATTGTCCAGCCGTTCTCGGACCGCGTGTTCATGTGCAGGAAGTACACCATGTGAACGACGATCTGCACCGCGGCGAGCACCAGCACGATCAGCGCGGTGACCTGCTTGTCGGCGATCGCGCCGGTCATCACCAGCCAGAACGGCACCGCGGTGAGGACGACGGAGAGACCGAAGCCGATCAGATAGCTCTGCAGCGAGCCGTGAGCCGCGCCGCCGTGATCGCCATGTCCGTGGCTGGCATTGGCTTCGAGCGTATGAGCTTTGGCGGGAGCGTTTGTTGTCATCGCAGCATTCCCAGGAGATAGACGAAGGTGAAGACGCCGATCCAGACCACGTCGAGGAAGTGCCAGAACATCGAGAGGCACATCAGCCGGCGCCGGTTGGCTTCGGTGAGGCCGAAGCGCGCGGTCTGCACCATCAGCGTCACCAGCCAGACCAGGCCGAAAGTGACGTGCAGGCCGTGGGTGCCGACCAGGGTGAAGAATGACGACAGGAAGGCGCTGCGCTGGGGCGTCGCGCCCTCGTGGATCATATGCGCGAACTCGGTGAGCTCGATGCCGAGGAAGGCGAGGCCGAACAGCCCGGTGATGGCGAGCCAGGCTTGCGTCGCGCCGATCCTCGATTTCTCCATCGTCAGCATGGCGAAGCCATAGGTGATCGAGGAGAGCAGCAGCATCGTGGTGTTGAGCGCGACCAGCTTGAGGTCGAACAGGTCCTTCGGCGATGGGCCGGCGGCATAGTTGCCGCCGAGCACGCCATAGGTCGCAAACAGCATCGCGAAGATGAGGCAATCGCTCATCAGGTAGATCCAGAAGCCCAGCATGGTGCTGGCGCCTTCCGGATGATCGTGCTCGTCCACAACGTGAAAGATCGGCTCGGAGTCCTGGGTGGAGACGGTTGTTGCTACGCTCATGTCTGGGCTCCCGCGGCGAGCACGCGTGTTCGCGCGTCTTCAGTCCGCACCACCTCATCCGTCGGGATGTGGAAGTCGCGGTGATAGTTGAAGGTGTGGCCAATCGCGACCGCGAGCAGCGCAACGAAGCTGACGGCGGCGAGCCACCAGATGTACCAGATCAGGCCGAACCCCATCACCGTCGCAAGTCCGGCGAGGATGATGCCGGTGCCGGTGTTGGACGGCATGTGGATCGGCTTGAAGCCGGTCAGCGGGCGCCTGTAGCCGCGGCGCTTCATGTCCCACCAGGCGTCGTTGTCGTAGACCACGGGCGTGAAGGCGAAGTTGTAGTCCGGCGGCGGCGACGAGGTCGCCCATTCCAGCGTCCGCGCGTTCCAGGGATCGCCGGTGGTGTCCTTCAGCTGCTCGCGGCGCAGAATGCTGACCGCGAACTGCACCAGCATCGCGACGATGCCGAGCAGGATCAGGAACGCGCCGAAGCCCGCGATGATGAACCAGATCTGCAGGGACGGATCGTCGAACACGCGGAGCCTTCGGGTCACGCCCATCAGGCCAAGCACGTAGAGCGGCATGAAGGCGAAGTAGAAGCCCGAGACCCAGAACCAGAACGACAGCTTGCCCCAGAACGGATCGAGCCTGAAGCCGAACGCCTTCGGGAACCAGTAGTTGATGCCGGCGAACAGGCCGAACAGCACGCCGCCGATGATCACGTTGTGGAAATGCGCGATCAGGAACAGGCTGTTATGCAGCACGAAGTCGGCCGGCGGCACCGCGAGCAGCACGCCGGTCATGCCGCCGATCACGAAGGTCAGCATGAATGCCACCGTCCACATCATCGGCAGCTCGAAGCGGATGCGGCCGCGATACATCGTGAACAGCCAGTTGAACATCTTCGCGCCCGTCGGGATCGAGATGATCATGGTGGTGATGCCGAAGAACGAGTTCACGCTGGCGCCGGAGCCCATCGTGAAGAAGTGGTGCAGCCAGACCAGGTAGGACAGGATGGTGATGACGACGGTGGCGTAGACCATCGAGGTGTAGCCGAACAGCCGCTTGCCGGAAAACGTCGCGGTCACCTCGGAGAAGATGCCGAACGCCGGCAGCACCAGGATGTAGACCTCGGGGTGGCCCCAGATCCAGATCAGGTTCACGTACATCATCGGGTTGCCGCCGAAGTCGTTCGTGAAGAAGTTGGTGCCGACGTAACGATCGAGCGACAGCAGCGCCAGCACCGCCGTCAGCACCGGGAAGGAGGCGACGATCAGGACGTTGGTGCAGAGCGAGGTCCAGGTGAACACCGGCATCTTCATCATCGTCATGCCCGGCGCGCGCAGCTTGACGATGGTGCAGATCAGGTTGATGCCCGACAGCGTCGTGCCGACGCCGGCGACCTGTAGTCCCCATATGTAATAGTCGACGCCGACATCGGGACTGTAGCCGATGTTCGACAGCGGCGGGTAGGCGAGCCAGCCGGTGCGGGCGAATTCGCCGACGAACAGCGACATCATCACCAGCACGGCGCCGCCGACCGTCATCCAGAAGCTGAAATTGTTGAGGAACGGGAAGGAGACGTCGCGGGCGCCGATCTGCAGCGGCACCACGTAGTTCATCAGGCCGGTGACCAGCGGCATCGCCACGAAGAAGATCATGATCACGCCGTGCGCGGTGAAGATCTGGTCGTAATGATGGGCCGGGAGGTAACCGTCGGAGCCGCCAAAGGCGATCGCCTGCTGCAGCCGCATCATCAGCGCGTCCGCGAAGCCGCGCAGCAGCATCACGATGCCGAGGATCATGTACATGATGCCGATGCGCTTGTGGTCCACGGTGGTGAACCACTCGCGCCACAGATAGGTCCAGAGCCGGAAATAGGTGACGATCGCAAACAGCGCGAGGCCGCCGGTCGCCACCACCGCGAAGGTGCCGACCAGGATCGGCTCGTGGATCGGCAGCGCCTCCAGATTGAGGCGGCCGAAGATCATCTTGACGAGATCGGGATTCATGCGGTCCTCCTCAGGACTCTGATTTCGGACGCTGACCGAGCAGCAAGGATGTCGACGAGGGATGCGCGGGCGAGAACGGCGGGCGCTTCAGCCCGAAGCCGCGCAGCGGCGTCAGGTCGAGCGGCGCGGTAATCTCGTGCGACGGCGCGTCCTTGATCTCGTCCATCGAACAGATGCCGGCGACGAAGGTCGGCTCAGAGCCGAGCGGCGCACCGCGGCGGGCGTATTTGTCGTAGGTCAGCGGCAGTGTGTTGTTGAAGCCTTCGCGGCCGAGGCCGCCCTTGGCGTCGATCGCCATCATCTCGCTCATGCACATCTTGCCGGGCTCGACGCACATGTTGAGGACCGCCTTGTAGAGATCGCGGTCGACCGAGCGGTAGAGCCGCACCGGATCGTTCTGGCTCGGACGCTCGAGCTGCAGATAGTCGGTGCGGCCGAGCATATTGGCGCTGGTCTTGGCGGTGGCGATCCACTTGTCGAAGTCGGCGCCAGACAGGCTCTTGAAGTCGAAGTGCATGCCGGAGAAGCCGGCGCCGCTGTAATTGGCCGAGAAGCCGCGATAGGTGCCTTCCTTGTTGGCGACCGCGTGCAGCTTGGTCTCCATGCCGGGCATGGCGTAGATCTGGCCGGCAAGCGCGGGGATGTAGAACGAGTTCATCACGGAGGACGCCGTGATGCGGAAGCGGATCGGGCGGTCGACCGGAGCTGCGAGCTCGTTGACGGCGGCGACGCCGTAGTCCGGGTAGATGAACAGCCACTTCCAGTCGAGCGCGACCACCTCGATATTGAGCGGGGCGTCCTTGCTCTCGATCGGCTTGTCGGCGGCGATGCGGCCGAGCGAGCGGTAGGGATCGAGCAGATGGGTGCCCATCCAGGTCAGCGCGCCGAGGCAAATGATGATCAGCAGCGGCGCCGACCAGATCACGAGCTCGAGCTGGGTGGAGTGATCCCACTCCGGCTCGTAGGGGGCCGCGGTGTTGGACTGGCGGTAGCGCCAGGCGAAGAACACGGTCAGCGCCATCACCGGAAGCACGATGATGAGCATCAGCACGGTCGAGATGACGACGAGGTCGCGCTGCTGGGCGGCGATGTCGCCGGCAGGGGCCAGGACGACGAAATCGCACCCGCCAAGGAGCGCCGCGAACGGCAATAAGGCCAATAATTTCAAGGCGCGCACGGCTCACCCCACTTGAATTTTATGAGTTCCGCCAAGGGGTAGCTGCGATGCAGCAAAGTTCACATTGGACAATTTGTCCAATGTTGCACTGCGGGATGGAAGGTCAGAAGGTGAGGTGGACCGCGTGGCAATCTGCCCGTGGCCTCACTTCTCGTTTGAGCACGGTCTGTTCGGAAAACCGTTTGATCGTGCTCCAAAGGACGGTTCTCCGGCGATGGCACAAGCCCCAGCAATGGCTCACGGCACCCCGACCGCATCGGGTCACGGGCAGGCGAAACCCGGCGAAATCGCCATCGGCGTCATCATCGGACGCACGTCGGAATTCTTCGATTTCTTCGTCTATGCGATCGCCTCGGTCATCGTGTTCCCGAAGCTGGTGTTCCCGTTCGTCAATGAGCTGACCGGCACGCTCTATTCGTTCGGCATCTTCGCGCTGGCCTTCGCCGCGCGGCCACTCGGCACCGTCATCTTCATGGCGGTCGACCGCCGCCACGGCAAGGGCGCCAAGCTCGTCATCGCGCTGTTCCTGCTCGGCACCGCCACGGTCGCGCTCGCCTTCCTGCCCGGCTACGACACGATCGGCGTCGCGGCGATCTGGCTGTTGGCCGCCGCGCGCGTGCTGCAGGGTATCGCCTGGGGCGGCGCCTGGGACGGCCTTGCCTCGCTGCTGGCGATGAATTCGCCGGCGCATCGCCGCGGCTGGTACGCGATGGTGCCGCAGCTCGGCGCGCCGCTCGGGCTGATCGTGGCCAGCGCGCTGTTCGCCTTCTTCGCCGGCAACCTCTCGGCGGATGATTTCTTCGACTGGGGCTGGCGCTATCCGTTCTTCGTCGCCTTCGCGATCAACGTGGTGGCGCTGTTCGCGCGGCTGCGCATGGTGGCGACGGATGAATATTCCGAGCTGTTCGAAAGCCGCGATCTGGAGCCGGCGCGGGTCGGCGAGACCATCGCGCAGGAGGGCCGCAACATCCTGCTCGGCGCCTTCGCGCCGCTGGCGAGCTTTGCGCTGTTCCACATGGTCACGGTGTTTCCGCTGTCCTGGGTGTTCCTGTTCACCAAGGAAAGCCCGGTGCGCTTCCTGATCATCGAGATGATCGGCGCCATGGTCGGCGTGGTCGCGATCATCGCCTCCGGCATGATCGCCGACCGCGTCGGGCGCAAGCCGCTGCTGCTGGGCTCGGCGGTCGCGATCGCGGTGTATAGCGGCTTTGCCCCGCAGCTGCTCGATGCCGGGGCGTTCGGCGAAACGGTGTACATGGTGCTCGGCTTCGTACTGCTCGGCCTGTCGTTCGGCCAGTCGTCAGGCGCGATCGCCTCGAGCTTCGCGCGCAGCTATCGCTACACGGCCTCGGCGCTGACCTCGGATCTCGCCTGGCTGTTCGGCGCCGGCTTCGCGCCGCTCGCGGCGCTGCTGCTGGCGACGCATTTCGGCCTGATCTCGGCCGGCGCCTACCTGTTGTCGGGCGCGGTGTGGACGCTGCTGGCGCTGTGGCTGAGCGGATTGCGCGAAGCGGAGGGTTGAGCTCTTCTCCTTCCCCCTGAAAGGGGGAAGGTTGGGATGGGGGTCAGCCACAGGCTCCGCTGCAAGCGGAGAGAGCAGATCCCCACCCGCTTTGCTCTGGCGAGCAAAGCGACCTCCCCTTTTCAAGGGGAGGTGGGCTAGCGGAACAATCCGTCGACGCGAAACGAATAGCCCACGCCGACGATGTAGTTCGGTGAGTTGCGGTTGAGCCCGAACGCGACGTGGAAATCGACCTGCTGGGTCGGCGTGATCTGGTACAGGCCGCCGGAGTTGATGAGTTGGGTCGGCCGCGCACCATCGGGATAGTCGCCGACATATTCGGTGAACACGCTGATCCGCTCGGTCAATTTCTTCTCGATCACGAAGGTCGTTTCCGACACGTGCTGGCCGGTCAGCTCGGCCGGGCGGAAGAATTCCGTGAACATACCGCTGAGGCCCCAGCCGTCATGCAGCTCCCATGACCATGGCAGCTGGATGTAGGGCTGCGCGCCGCGCCCGGCGATTTCGGCCGCGCCGGTCGGCAGCGCGACACCGGCGGTGATCGACAGGTCGATCTTTCCCGGCACCGGGCTGATCTGCCATTTGATCCCCGGCGCGACGTCGGAAAAGCCCGAGGCGCCGGGCGACTTCACAGTGCCGACATAGCTCGGCAGGTCGACCAGCACTTCGAGGCAGGGCGCAATCCCGAGCCGCCAGCGGCTATTGCTGCCGTCGATGCTGCGGCCACTGCTGCGGCCGGTCAGGTTGATGCCGTTCTCGTTCTGCAAGCTCCCGACCGGCACGACGATACTCGAATTGGTGACGTCGGGCCGGTCGGTCGCGATTTCGTCGCCCGGCTTGGGACAGCCGTCCGCGCGCGCGGCGGTGGCTGCTGCGAGTGTGAGCGCAGCAAGCACGCACCCGAGTTCGGCAAGTCGAGCGACGGCGCCGAACCGATTCTGAAACACTGGGGATGCTCCAATAGCCCGGCGCCGCTGCGGAGGTGGCAGCTTTCGATAGAGATCGGCGGCGCGCGGGGAAATTCCCGGTTGGCTCAAAAATCTTCGTCAGTCGTCGGCGGCGCGAGCGCGCGGCATTTCAGGGAATAGAATGGCAGCATGGCTGCTCCTGTTGTGGTGGCAAACAGGAGACCCCGGGAATGACCATTCGTTCGATCGCAGGCGTGCTGGCGCCGCGGCAAGCCAAAATTGCCGCGATGGCGGCCATCGCGATTCTGCTCACCCTGAACAGCGCCCGTGCCGCGGGAGATGCGGCGCGCGGCGCCACGCTGTACCAGGGCTGCGGCGATTGCCACTCGATCGACAAGAACGACGTCGGCCCGATGCACAAGGGTGTCGTCGGCCGCCTCGCCGGCTCCGTCGCAGGCTACGACTACTCGCCGGCGCTGAAGAACTCGAAGATCGTGTGGACCGAGCAAAATCTCGACAAATGGCTCACCGGCCCGGACACGATGGTTCCGGGCACCAAAATGTTCTACGAGGTTCAGGATCCGAAGGATCGGGCCGACATCATTGCCTTCCTCAAGGAGAAGGCGAAGTAGTATTCCTAGTAGCCCGGATGGAGCGCAGCGTAATCCGGGACTTTCCTTCCACTGATACACGTCCCGGATTGCGCTTCGCTTCATCCGGGCTATGGGTCACGTTTTCTTGCTGCCTCAATCCACCACGATCTTGACGCGGTCGCGCGGCTTCACCTGGGCATGGGCGTCGAGGCCGTTGAGCACGCGGAAGCGCTCGGACGGGTGGTCGACGCCGGACATGCGGTGCGACAGCGATTCCACGGTGTCGCCGGGCTGCACGTTGATGACCTTGATGCGCAGCGGGCGCGCGGCCTGGATCTCGTCGAGCGTCAGGCGGCGGAACGAATTGACGGTCTCGCGCGCGTTGCGCTCGCTCTCGGTGGACTTCTGCTTGGCGGCGAAGATGAAGCGGTAGACGTCGCTGCCGAAGCGCAGCGCGTAGACCTTGAACTGCCACTGGTCGCCATGCGCGGTGGCCGACGCCGCCGGAAAGCCGTTGATGTTGAGGTCCTCGGTCGATGACTTCTCGACGCCTTCCATCCAGCCCGAATTCAGGTAATCGCCGAGCGACTGTTCGGCCGGCACCCGCACCACGTCGAAGCGCATCGCCTGGCTGCCGCCCTCGCGCACGCCGATCACCGCCTGCGCGGTGTTGTCGAGCGTGAAATTATCGGGCGCGGTGAAGGTGAAGCCGAGCTTGGGATGCAGGAAGCGGCGGCCGCGCACGAAGCCTTCACTGGGATCCTCGCCATAGACGATGTTGTCGATCGCGGCGAGATAGGTCTCGCGGTCGCGCTCGTTGCTCTCGGGCGATGAGTACTGCCGTGCGGTGGTCTGCGCGTTGTTGATGCGCTCGGGCGTCGCCGGATGCGACGAGGTGAAGTCCTGCGCGCGCGGATCGAGCGCGGTCTTGCCGATCTTGAGCGCGGCATTGCGTTCCATCGCGGTCAGGAAGCGCGCCGCGCCGTAGGGATCGAAATGCGCGCGCGCGGCGATCCCGACGCCGATGCCATCGGCCTCGAACTCCTGCTGGCGCGAGAAGCTCGCCATCGTCAGCTTGGTCTTGGCGAGCGCCAGCGCGGTGAGATCGGGATCGGTGCTCATGTCGGTGACGACGCGCGTCACCACCGCCGCCTGGCGGGCCTGGTCCTCGCGCATCGCCGCGTGCTTGGCCAGCACATGCGCCATCTCGTGGCTCAGCACCGAGGACAGCTCGGAGGTGTCGCTGGCGAGCGCAATCAGGCCGCGCGTGACATAGAGCTGGCCGGTCGGCAGCGCGAAGGCGTTGACCGCGCCGGAATTGAGGATGGTGACCTTGTAGGCCTGGTCGGGCCGTTCGGAGGCGGCGACCAGCCGCTCGACGGTCTTGCTGATCAGGGCCTCGAGCTTCGGGTCGTCATAGGCGCCGCCATAGGACGACAGGATGCGCTCATGCTCGCGTTCGCTCGTGGGCGTCTGCTGCACCGCGCGGTTCGGCTTTACCGGCGCCGCCGCTGCCGTGGGCGCGGCCTGCTCGAACCGGCCGACATTGCCGCAGGCCGACAGCGTCAGGGCGGCGCAGACGAGCGCCGGCGCAGCCAAAAGGCGGCGGCCAGTCCCCTCTTCACGCCGTCCTGCGCGCTCAATCACGTCAAAAACTCACAAATTGTCCCGTAAAAAGACCGGGGCAGGGCCCCTGGGTTTCTTGAGTCCCTTGGGCCTCTAGTTCCCGCCGAGCACTTCAAGCTGCCCCACTCGGAGCAGTTCGATTCGCGGCCCACGTCGTGCTTCCACCCAGCCTCGTACACGAATCTTACGATTTTCCAGAGACTTGGGCGCAAGCCCGGCCGCCTCGAACGCAGGGACTATGCGCCTTGAAATAGTCGCAGCAAAGTCCTGAGTCCAGTTTCGACCGAAATTCAGGTAGGTCGTCGCGCCCGCCTGACGCACGGACAAAACCCTGCCCTCGACCACTGTAAAACGCCCGATCCCGGTCAAAATATCGGCGGAACTTTCGGCGTTTTTTATGACGGTGGCCTCGGCCCAGGTTCCCGATCGGGCGGCCCTGGCCTCGGCCTCGGCCGCCATCAGCGCCGCCGCACAGTCCTTGTCGGCGACCTCGGATGACGCCACAGCGAGGCCCTGGCGCAGCAACTCGCTTTGCACGGGCTTCTCACTGCCTTCGAGGAATGCGTAGGCCGGCTGCCGGCCATAGCGGTCCGGCGTGTCGTCCTGTCCGCGCAGCGTCACCTCGCGGCCGACCAGCAGCGCCGTCAGTGCAGCGATGGTCTTCGCCTTGTCGGCCACCTCGATACCGGCGAGCTTGACCTCACGGCCGTCGTCGAGCCGCAGGCTGCGCGCATCGACGATGGCGGCGACGCGACCCTCGCCCTGAGTCTCGAAATTGCAGCCAGCCGCTTCGGCGCGTCCGATGCACGCGCCGATCGCGAGGACGCATGCTGTCATCACCCCCCGCGGACGGCGACGCCATGCTCTATCGCGTGGAGGTGTCATGCGGCACTCGTCACTTCGGCGCGCTCCGCTCGGATCGTGGTCGCCAACAAGGACAGTCTGACGGAAAGATCGCTTCAGAACTACCACAGCGAAGCGAAATCGCATTGAGGGATGCCATCGTTGATTCGGTGGTCAATTTTTCTGCGGCGCTTCTCATCGCGTGCACAGGCGAAATTGGTGTTTCACACCAATGCGTGCCTGTCGCGAGACGAACTCGTCTTCAGCACCCCTTGTCGTGACGAAAATTGCCGTCCGATCGTGCGTCGAGCGGCCCTCACACGCGTCAACCTTACCCATTCATGATCGCAACTCCGTGCGCGGAATGAGAATTCGTTATTGTTGCCAATGACTTGCGGCGCAAGGTAACTATTCGGCAATTTTTTGAAAGGCGACCGATTGCGGTCGCTCACGCATATTGCCGAGGTCCTTGTGTCGAATCCCGTTGTTCTGACGCTGACGACCAGCGATCCGCTCCACGATTATCTCCAGCTCTACAACGCGATCTCGGCGATCAGCGTCGGCGGTGGTCTGGCTGCGGCCAACACCGATTACGTCATCAACTTCTCGCTCTCGTCCGGCGCGCGCACGCTGCAATTGCTGGACGATCTGCCGGCCATCAATCTGATGAACGGCTCAACGCTGACCTTCGACGGCAACTCCGACTACAACAATCAGCTCGGCGGACAGGACTATAGCGACGTCATCGACGCGCGCGGCTACCAAGGCTTCGTCGTCACCTCAGGCACGGTGACGTTCAAGAACCTCACAATCGTCAACGCGGTTGCGAGCGGCGGCAATGGCGGGGTCGGCGGTGGCGGCGGCGGCGCGGGTCTCGGCGGCGGCCTGTTCGTCGGACAGAACGCCAACGTCACGCTGAAC
>NZ_JADYVV010000057.1:0-60142 GCF_020194035.1 Bradyrhizobium sp. BRP56 | reverse complement strand
GCTCGAAAGCAAAATCCTAAAACGCAAGAAACCGCGGCCCAACACCCGGCTTTCCTGCAAAATCGAACACTTCATCGAGACAACTTCTGCTTATCTATCGGGCCGATCTGCATTCTTCACGGACGACTTCCTGCGCTGGTCATTGCAGAGCGGCAAGCCGCAGGCTCAATTGCTCAACTACGTTCCTTTGCCAGCCACGCTGGTCGAGCAGATCGAGCAGTATTGGCAGCACAATTTCGAGGCGCTTACGGCGTCGGCAGCGGCGTCCGGAAAGCGGACTGATCGGTAGACCACGCGGATACGCTACTTAAATCCGATCACCATCGAATCCGGGCCAACGAGCGGTTCGACCCGCGTTCGGGAAAATCCGACGTCGCGCATCCAAGCCTGACAGTCTTCGCCTGTGTAGTCAAACCCACCGGCGGTTTCGATCAGCATATTCAAGCTCATCAGAAGCCCGAAAGCGTTTTCGCGGCGATCGTCATCGATGATGGCGTCATAAACAATGATTGCGCCACCTTTCGGAAGCGCATCGAATGCCTTGCCGAGAAGCGCCCGTTTCTTGGCAAGGTCCCAATCATGAAGGATGTGACCCATGATGATGACGTCAACCTCCGGCAGCGGGTCCTCGAAGAAGTTTCCTCCCCGAAACCGCACCCGATCCTCCAGCCCGCGCTGAGCGATAAATTCCTCGAACACCGGCTTGACCGCGGGAAGGTCGAAGCCGATGCCGGTGAGGTGCGGATGGTCGTGTGCGAGCGTGGCAGGCACCATGCCCTGAGCCGAACCGAGATCCATGAAAGTCTTGCACTCGCTCCAAGGGAACTTGCCGGCAATGGCATGCGCCGCACCCGCGCTTATTGCGCTCATCGCGGTCAGAAATCCCCGCAACCGATCCGGATCGGCATACAATGCCGCAAATAAGTCTTCTCCTCCGCCCTTGCCCTCGTTCTGCAAATCGCCGCTGCGCAGGGCCTCCGTGAGCGATCCCCAAAAGCCATAGAGCCGGGCATTCGCCATCTCCAGAATGCCTCCGATGTAGGATGGCTTGGCGCGATCGAGATACAGGTCCGTGTCCGGGGTGTTGCTGTAGATGCCGTTCTCGCGCTCAAGCAATCTGAGCGCCACCAGCGAATCGAGGAAGTCGCGGGCCGATCGCTGATGCAACGCAAGCGTCCTTTGCAGCGTCGGCAGGTCGGCGGGGCCATCGGCCAACGTACTGAACACGCCCAGTTCGACGGCGCTCAAGAGCGTTTTGGACGCCCAAAAGCCCAGACCAATCTGCATAATATGTTCCGGTGTTGCCGCGCTCATGACTTGATCCCAATTGGTTGTCACTGCCGATGCAGCCGGGTGAACATGTCGCCCTGGTTCGGGCCTGGTGCGCCGGGAGGGTGGCAGGGGTTCACCACGGCGTCATTTCAAATAACGGCGAATAAATCTGATTTTGACACTTCCGTTCGGTGAACGCCAGTGGCGCAGGATTGGCGAGAACGAATCAGCGATGGACGCCGCTCCGGCGTCCATCGCGTGAGCTGTGCCTGAAATGCCGGACCATGCTCTAGCGCAGGACCTGGCCCAGCACCTCGCCGTCGACCTGCTGCGGTGCCGAACCGAGGATCCGCATGATGGTCGGCGCCACGTCGATATTGCGCATGTGCCGCACCACGGTGTCCTTGCGGATCTGCGGGCCCGCGGCGATGAACGTCGCGCTCATCACCGGAAGCTCGGGGTCGTGACCGTGGGCGCCATAGAAGTTCGGCATCGACAGCATGGTGGTTGCCGCGTTGAACGGCGCGTCGCCCTGGCGCGCGACCCCGGGGTTCTGGATGCCGTCGAAATTGTAGCCGGGCGCCATCAGCGCGAACACGTCGCCATAGTCCTGGCCGATGGTCTTGCTGATGCATTGTCCGGTTCCGGCGTCGCATTGCAGCGGCCGGGTCTCGACGACGGTGAAGATGCGCTGGTCCTTGAGTGAGTAGTTGAAGCGGGCGTTGGGGTCGACCGCGTTCTTCACCGCGTCGGTGATCTGCGCCACCAGTGTGCGGTAGGTCGCCAGATCAACGGTGCCGCCGAGCTCGCGGTTCTGCAGGTTGACGTAGATGTCGGCGGCGGGACCGGAGGTGCGGATCCCGACCTTGCTGGTGTCGATCCCGGCGTTGCGCAGGATGTTGGTGAGATTGACCGAGGTGTGGAACGGCGCGAAGCCGTGGTCCGACACCACGATCACGTTGCTGTCGCGGCCCGCCGCATCGGCGATCTGCTTCACCGCCTTGTCGGCCGTCTGGTAAGCGAAACGGATGTAGGACGCGTAGCGCTTGACCTTGGCAGCATCCTGGTTGCCGCCGATCGAATTCGGGTCGGTCGGGGTGGTGCCCTGGCGGGGATCGGTCAGCAGGAACTGGTGCTCGGAGCCGTCGGGCTGCTCGATATAGACCATGACGAGGTCGGCGTCCGGATGGGTCTTGATCGCGCGCTCACCGATATTGGCCTGGTAGCGCACGAAGGTCTTCACCATGTCCTCGAACATCGTCTCGATCTCGACGTCGGGGAAGCCCGTGAAGCCCGGGCTCAGGCGCTCCGGAATGCGGAAGTCGGCCTGCGGACGCCAGAACCCGATGTTGTTGTTGATGTCGTCGACGTCGGCGAGCACAGGCGTGTTGCGCGGGATGTAGTTGGCGCCGTAGCGGGCGAAGCGCACCACCGAGAGATCGGGAGACAGCGCAGAGACGAAGTACGCGGCACCAACCTTCGCCCCGCTGCCTTCAAAGAAGAACGGTGCGTTCTCGCCGCCGAACTTGACATAGGCCGGCCCGGTCGACGGCGCGTGGAACGGTCCTGCGGTGATGCCGCGGTTGGCATCGAAGAACACCAGCGTGTCGTAGTTCACCTTCCGATCGTTGGTGGTGTCGATCGCGGCGACGCGAATCGAATATTTGACGTCGAGCGTCGAGGCATTGGTGCAGGTCGCGGTTGCCGCGGCGGAGCAGGAGAACGTCTCGATCGGTGCGGAGGTCACCAGCACCGGGCTGAACGAGAAATGGCCGGCAGCCTGCAGCGCCGTCACGATGCTCGGGTCGGCCGTGAAGTCGCCTCGCGACAGCGAGAAGCCCTGGGCCCCGATGCCGCCGAACGCGCCGAACGGGACCGTGAAGTCGGTGATGCGGGTCGGCTGGGCCGGCTGCACCACGGTCTTGTTGATGGAGATGTCGGCGCCGTCGCCGCCGGGCCAGGTCGCCGTGACGACCTTCTTGCCCTGCTGGCGCAGCTGCACCCACAACGGCACCGCCGTCGGATGCGGCGATGGCCCGAGCGGATTCTCGCTGTAGCCGCCGATCGGTGCCGCAAAGCCGCTGATGCTGGCGGAGATCGGCCCGACGATCGGCTCGAACGTGTTCGAGGGGATGTCGTTGTGGACCGCCGTCGAGCCGGTCGCGATGGCAATATGAGACACCGCGGTGAGCGACGGTGACGCCGTCACGTTCTGCAACGCCACCGCGCCGCGCCGGCTCAGCCGGGCGAGGCCGCCGTCGCGCGGCAGTACGCCTTCCTCGATGAATTTCTGGATGAAATCGGGCTTGGCACCGTCGAGCGAGATCATCACCACGCGCGGCTTGCGGCCGTGATGACCGCCGTCATGATCCTGGTCTTGATCCTGATCGTGACCGCGAGCATCGCCAACGCCGCGATCACCATTATCGCCGTCTTGACCGGCGCGCGCCGGAGTTGCAGTCCACGCCAGCGATGCGACAAGCGACATCGCCGTCGTAACGGAAACGAACGTCTTCAATTTCATGAGAATGCCCCAACTTCGCTGCACGAACGCACAAACGGAAACCGTTCAACAATCTTCGGGGGCTTGCCTGACGCGCATGTGACGCGCGCGCGACGACGCAACGACAGTGCGTCGATGCGTCACAACCGCAGTTCGTATTGCCTCACGCGAAGAACGCGCGTGAACACAACGCGCTAGAGCTGTGCTGTCGATTCAATCCGTGGCGATGTAACGGCTGGATGACGGCGTGCGTCCACAGACGTCACGCGCTTTACGCCGTTGCCTGCGCCGGCGTCCTGCGCTTCACCCGCTTGATGGTGCCGGAGAAGGTGAACAGCGGCCGCTCCGCCGATGTCAGCATGCCCCGCACGAAGATCAGCGACATGCCGGCGCGGGTGACCTCGCCGGTGCACTCGATCAGGTCGCCCTCGCGGGCGGCGTCGAGGAATTCCGAGGCGAACGACACCGTGACGCCGGGGCCCTGCAGCACCGAGCCGGCGAGCGCGAACAGGCAGTAATCCGCGAAGGTCATGAAGCAGCCGCCATGGACGTTGCCGGAGCCGTTGAGATGCTTCTTGCCGACCCGGAACGCGCAGGTGATGCGGCCGTTCTCGTCCATGCGGTGGTAAAACGGGCCGGTATGGGTCTCGAAATTGTCCCGGGTCCAGGTTCGCCAGCCGGCGAATTCGCCCTCGGTTTCGACGTGCAGGTCGGGGCGGCGGTTGAATGCGGTTTTGGCGAGCTCGTTCACGAAATATGGCCTTCAATTATCGGGTTCGGGTCCTTAAATCCGATCCATCCCCATTGTGCAAATCCCGGGACCAAATCCCGGGCCGCGGCCAGCTGCCGCAAAGCTCTGGACAGGCCTGAAATGGGCCCTAAAAGGCCTTTTCGCCCCCGTTCTATCTACCTATTAAGGGTCCCATGAACGCGCCCAAGAACGACGCCAAGAACGAGCCCCAAATCACCCCCGAACTCGTCGCCGCCCACGGGCTGAAGCCGGACGAGTACGAGCGCATCCTGAAGCTGATCGGGCGGGTTCCGACCTTCACCGAGCTCGGCATCTTCTCGGCGATGTGGAACGAGCACTGCTCGTACAAGTCGTCGCGCATCCATCTGCGCGGGCTGCCGACCAAGGCCCCCTGGGTGATCCAGGGTCCCGGCGAGAATGCCGGCGTGATCGATATCGGGGACGGGCAGGCCGTGGTCTTCAAGATGGAGAGCCACAACCATCCGAGCTATATCGAGCCCTACCAGGGCGCGACCACCGGCGTCGGCGGCATTCTGCGCGACGTCTTCACCATGGGCGCGCGCCCGATCGCCTGCCTGAACGCGCTGAGCTTCGGTGCGCCGGAGCATCCCAAGACCCGGCATCTGGTGTCCGGCGTGGTCGCGGGCGTCGGCGGCTACGGCAATTCCTTCGGCGTGCCGACGGTCGGCGGCCAGGTTCGCTTCCACACCCGCTACGACGGCAACATCCTGGTCAATGCGATGGCGGTCGGCCTCGCCGATGCCGACAAGATCTTCTACGCGGCTGCCTCCGGCGTGAACATGCCGATCGTCTATCTCGGCTCCAAGACCGGCCGCGACGGCATCCACGGCGCCTCGATGGCCTCGGCCGAATTCGACGACGCCTCCGAGGAGAAGCGCCCGACCGTGCAGGTCGGCGATCCCTTCGCCGAGAAGCTCTTGCTGGAAGCCTGCCTCGAGATCATGGAAAAGGGTTGCGTGATCGCGATCCAGGACATGGGCGCGGCGGGCCTGACCTGCTCGGCGGTCGAGATGGGCGCCAAGGGCGATCTCGGCGTCGAGCTCGACCTCTCCGCGGTGCCGACCCGCGAAACCGGCATGAGCGCCTACGAGATGATGCTCTCGGAGAGCCAGGAGCGCATGCTCATGGTGCTCAAGCCCGAGAAGGAGAAAGAGGCCGAGGCGATCTTCCGCAAATGGGGGCTCGATTTCGCCATCGTCGGCTACACCACGCCGACCAAGCGCTTCGTCGTCAAGCATGCTGGCGACGTGATGGCCGACCTGCCGATCAAGGAGCTCGGCGACGAAGCGCCGGTCTATGACCGTCCGCATGTCGCCTCGAATGCGCTGCCGGTGATCCGCGGGCAGGACGTCAAGCCGCCGCTCGGCATCGCGGATGCGCTGGAAAAGCTGATCGGCACGCCCGAGCTGTGCTCGAAGCGCTGGGTGTGGGAGCAGTACGACCACGTCATCCTCGGCAATACCATGCAGCGCCCCGGCGGCGATGCCGCGGTGGTTCGCGTCGAGGACGGACCGAAGGGCCTTGCGCTCACCGTCGACGTCACGCCGCGCTATTGCGAGGCCGATCCGTTCGAGGGCGGCAAGCAGGCGGTCGCGGAAGCCTGGCGCAACATCACCGCGGTCGGCGGCCGGCCGCTCGCGATCACCGACAATCTCAACTTCGGCAATCCTGAACGGCCTGAGATCATGGGTCAGTTCGTCGGCTGCCTGAAGGGCATTTCGGAGGCCTGCCGCACGCTGGATTTCCCGGTCGTGTCCGGCAACGTCTCGCTCTACAACGAGACCAACGGCCGCGGCATCCTGCCGACGCCCTCGATCGGCGGCGTCGGCCTGCTCGACGACTTCACCAAGTCCGCGACCCTGGCGTTCAAGGCGGCCGGCGAGGCGGTCCTTCTGGTTGGCGACACGCAGGGCTGGCTCGGCCAGTCGGTCTATCTGCGCGACGTCTGCGGCCGCGAGGAGGGCGCTCCGCCGCCGGTCGATCTCGCTGCCGAGAAGCGCAATGGCGACGTGGTGCGCGGCATGATCCACGCCGGCACCGCGACCGCGGTGCACGACGTCTCCGACGGCGGTCTTTTGATCGCGCTCGCCGAAATGGCGATCGCAAGCGGCATCGGCGCGCAACTCCTGGCCGCGCCGTCCTCGATCGTGCCGCATGCCTACTGGTACGGCGAGGATCAGGCCCGCTACATCGTCACCGTGCCGGCCGCCGACGCAGGCCTCGTGCTGGCCAAGATGAAGGGCGCCGGCGTGCCCTGCGCGCGCATCGGCACCACCGGCGGCGACGCGATTGCGGTGGCTGGGGAGTCGCCGGTTGCGGTCGAAAGCCTGTCGCGCGCCTTCGAGCACTGGCTGCCGAACTACATGCACGGCGCTGCCGCCTGATTCGAGCGAATCGGGCGCTGCGGCGCATAGCAAAGATCTCAATGGCGCGATGAACCCATCATCGCGCCATTTCTATTCCGAACGTGATCCCTTCGGATCATGTCTTATGTCGCGCCGCGGACCGCGCGCCAAGCAAAGATGATGATGCAGGCGCCGATGAAGCCGGCGACGAGATAGCTGAGCCAGCCTCCGCCGAGCGACACGCCGAGCAGACCCAACAGCCAGTTCGCCAGCGCGGCGCCGACAATGCCGAGGATGATATTCATGAAGATGCCGGTTCCGGACTTCATGAACATCTCGGCGAGCCAGCCCGCCAGTCCGCCGACGATGATGGCGGCGATCCATCCAACTTGAGGGTCGTTCATCTCAGGACTCCCTAGGGTCAAGCAGTCCGGCCAGCATACCTGAGAATCACCTGGCGGGATGTGACCAAAGGCAGGTTGTGCGCAACTTGTCGGCCGCGAAAATGCCGTCAGCCCCGCCGCTTGCGCCGCGCCCGGCGTTCGGCTGCGGTGATCAGGATGCGCGGGCCCGGTCCCTGGGCGCCGAGCTTGTCGTCGCAATTGCGCAGTGGGCAATCGGTCACCGACAGGCAGCCGCAACCGATACAGTTGAACAGCTTGTCGCGGAGGTCGGTGAGATCGTTGATGCGCTGCTCCAGCGTCTCGGTCCAGGCGCGCATCGCGCGCTCCCATTCGCGCACGGTCGGCGCGCGATCGAGCGGTATCGCGGCGAAGGTCTGCCTGATCTCTTCCAGCGGGATTCCGGCGCGCTGCGCGATCCTGATCACTGCGATCCGCCGCAGCACGCCGCGCATGTAGCGGCGCTGGTTGCCGCCGGTGCGCCGGCTCGCGATCAGTCCCTTGCTCTCGTAGAAGTGAAGGGTGGAGACGGCAAGTCCGCTGCGCCGCGCCACTTCGCCGACTGAAAGCTCCTGCGCAAGCGTCATTGACCAAGCAATCCCGGATCAGAGGTCCTGCATTGGAAGCTTTGCATTAGAAGCCTTGCAAGCTGCCAGCCTTGACCTCAACCATACTTGAGGTTCTATATCAGTTGCGGGCTTGCAGGGGCAAGCTTCCGGCCGACACGCCGGGGTTCGTTCTTGGAAGCGATATGCCGTCCGCATCATTGTCGTCGCGCCGCTGGCTCGGGCTTCGTGCCAAGCCGTTCGGCATCACCGTTCTGTTGCTCGTCTGTGCCGCGGCCGGCTTGTTTGCCTGGCGCGCAGGCGGATCCAGCGCCTCGGCCAAGGCCACCGCCGAAGCGCCGCCGACGCCGGTCGCGGCGATGGTGGTGCGGACGGAAACCTTGCCGCGGTCGATCGAGGCGATCGGCTCGCTGCAGGCGGTGCGGCAGGTGATTCTGGCGCCGGAGGTTGCCGGCCGCGTCACCGCGATCAATCTCGATGCCGGCACCGATGTCGCCGAGGGCGCGCCGCTGGTGCAGCTCTATGACGCCCCGCTGCGCGCGGCGCGCGCGGTCGCGGTCTCCAAGGGACGCTTTGCGCAGCTGCAGGAGAAGCGTTCGCAGGGCCTCGCGCCGTCCGGCTTCGTGACCCAGGAGACGCTGCAGCAGCGGCAGGAAGATCTGAAGCAGGCCGACGCCTCGCTCGACCAGCTCGATGCGCAGATCGCGCAGATGGCGATCCGGGCGCCGTTTGCAGGCCAGATCGGTCTGCGCAAGGTCAATCTCGGCCAATACGTCAATGCCGGCGATGCGCTCGCGACGCTGACCGCGCTCGACCAGCTCTATGCCAATTTCACCGTTCCGCAGCAGCGCCTGTCAAATCTGAAGGTGGGAGGCGCGGTGACGATCCGTACCGACGCTTTCCCCGATCGGGTGTTCGAGGCAAAGATCAACGCCATCGAGCCGCAGGTCGCCGAGGACACCCGCAATGTCCTCGTGCAAGCCCTGTTTTCCAATCCCGACCGGCTGCTGCGGCCGGGCCTCTTCGTGATGGTGAACGTCGTGCTGCCGCCGCAGCCGGACGCCATCGTGGTGCCGGTCACCGCGATCCAGACCAGCGCATCCGGCGAGAGCGTGCTGGTCGTGCGCGACAACAAGGCGGTCGGCGTCGCCGTGAAGACCGGGCAACGGATCGGCGAGCGTGTCGTGGTGGAGCAGGGGCTTGCGCCCGGCGATCACATCGTCACCGCGGGCCAGCTCCGCGTCATGCCCGGCGCGGCTGTCCAGACGACCATGGCGGAGACGCCGGAGAAGGGACGCTAGCTTCGCGAGCAGCGCCCGAGGAATCATCATGCATTTCACCGACATCTTCATCCGCCGGCCGATTCTGGCGACGGTCGTCAGCCTGCTGATCCTGTTGATCGGCACCGCGGCGATGGTCTCGCTGCCGGTGCGGCAATATCCCAGCATGGAGAGCGCGACGATCCAGGTCGACGTCTCGTTTCCCGGCGCGACCCAGGACGTCATGCAGGGCTTCGTGACGTCTGTCATCGCGCAATCGATCGCGACTGCCAACGGCATCGAGTACATGACCTCGAACTCGACGCTCGGCCTCAGCCAGATCAAGGCCAAGCTGGTGCTCAACGCCAATGCCGACCGCGCCATGACCGAGGTGCTCGCCAAGGTGCAGCAGGTCAAGTACCGGATGCCGGCCGGCGTGTTCGATCCTGTCATTACCAAGATTACCGACGGCGCGTCGGCGGTGCAGTACATCGCCTTCACCAGCGACACGCTGACGCCGGCGCAGATCACCGACTTCGCCACCCGCGTGGCGCAGCCGCTGCTCACCTCGGTGCCCGGCGTCGCGTCGGCCGACACCTCGGGCGGATCGTCGCTGGCGATGCGGGTGTGGATCGATCCGTTCAAGCTCGCGGCGCGCGGGCTGACCGCGGCCGATATCTCCGCCGCGCTGCGGTCCAACAACGTGCAGGCGGCGCCTGGGCGGCTGCGCGGCGAGATGACCGTCACCAACATCACCGCGGCGACCGATCTGCGCAATCTCGACGATTTCCGCAAGATGGTGATCAAGACCGGCGCCGGCGGCGGGGGCCTGGTGCGGCTCGGCGACGTCGCGACGCTCGAGATCGGCGGCGAGAACTACGATTCCAATGCGCGCGACAGCGGCAGGCCCACGGTCTATATCGCGGTGCAACCGACGCCCGACGGCAACCCCCTGGAGATCGTCGCCGCCACCGGCAAGGTGATCGAGGACCTCAACCGCGTGGCACCGCCCGGTTTGAAGGTCGCCGACGTCTTCAACATCGTGCACTTCGTCAAGGCCTCGATATCGGAGGTGCAGCATTCGCTGGCCGAGGCGATCGCGATCGTGGTGGTGGTGATCCTGCTGTTCCTGGGCTCGTTCCGCTCGGTGCTGATCCCCGTGGTCACCGTGCCGCTGTCGCTGGTCGGCACCGCCGCGATGATGCTGGCGCTCGGCTTCTCGATCAATCTGCTGACCCTGCTCGCGATGGTGCTGGCGATCGGGCTCGTGGTCGACGACGCCATCGTCGTCGTGGAGAACATCCATCGCCACATCGAGGAAGGACGGAGCCCCGGCGACGCCGCCCTGATCGGCGCGCGCGAGATCATCGGTCCCGTGATCGCGATGACGATCACGCTCGCCGCCGTCTATGCGCCGATCGGACTGATGGGTGGCTTGACCGGCAGCCTGTTCCGCGAATTCGCCTTCACGCTGGCCGGCTCGGTGGTGGTCTCGGGCGTCATCGCCCTGACCTTGTCGCCGATGATGAGCGCGCAACTGCTCGGCGGAGCCACCTCGCACGGCCGGTTTGCCCGCTTCGTCGAGCATCAGTTCTCAAGGCTGTCGCGCGGCTACGGCCGGCTGCTGGCCGCGACGCTCAAGATGCGCGCTGCAGTGCTGCTGGTGGCATTCAGCGTGCTGGCGGCGATCGTGGTGCTGTTCCTCGGCAGCCAGCGCGAGCTCGCGCCCTCCGAGGACCAGGGCTATGTGTTCACCGTGCTCCGCGCGCCGCAATATGCCAGCGTCGACTACACCACGCGCTCCTCTGACCAGATCGAGCAGCTGTTTCGCTCGTTTCCCGAATACCACGCGAGTTGGTTCATCAACGGTACCGACGGGCAGAACCATGCTTTCGGCGGCATCACCCTGACCGATTGGGACAAGCGCAAGCGCTCGGCCAACGACATCCAGAACCAGCTCTACGGCATGTCCTATGGCGTGCTCGGCGCCAGCGTGACGCCGTTCCAGCCGGCGGCGCTGCCGGCGGCGACCGGCGGCCTGCCGTTCCAGATGGTGGTGCGCTCGGCCGGCGATTTCGCCACCATCTATCAGGAGGTCGAGACGCTGAAGGGCGCCGCCTGGAAGAGCGGGCTGTTCGCCTTCGTCGACAGCGATCTCGCCTTCGACAGCCCGACCGCGCGAATCACCATCGATCACGCCAAGGCGGCCGAGGCCGGGGTCAGCATGCAGACCATCGCCGACACTCTCGCGGTGCTGGTCGGCGAGAATTATGTCAACCGCTTCAATTTCTTTGAACGCTCCTACGAAGTGATCCCGCAGGTGCGCCAGGCCGACCGGGTCACGCCGGAAGGGCTCGGAAACTTCAACGTCCGTTCGAGCTCGGGGCAGATGTTTCCGCTGTCGACGGTGATCAAGGTCAACGTCAAACCGGAGCCGAACCGGCTGCCGCAGTTCAATCAGATGAACGCCGCGACGATCTCGGCGGTGCTGAAACCCGGCGTCACCATGGGGCAGGCGGTGTCGTTCATGCAGGCGCAGAAGCTGTCGCCGGGCATGACCGTCGACTGGCTGTCGGACAGCCGGCAATATGTCCAGGAGGGCAACCGTCTCATCGTCACCTTCGGCATGGCGCTGATCGTGATCTTCCTGGTGCTAGCGGCGCAGTTCGAAAGTTTTCGCGATCCGCTGGTGATCATGGTCACGGTGCCGCTCGCGGTCTGCGGCGCGCTGCTGCCGCTATATTTCGGCTTCACCACGCTGAACATCTACACCCAGATCGGCCTCGTCACCCTGATCGGGCTGATCTCCAAGCACGGCATCCTGATGGTGAGCTTTGCCAACGAGATCCAGCACCGTGAAGGGCTCGACCGGGTCGCCGCGATCCAGAAGGCGGCCGCGGTGCGGATGCGGCCGGTGCTGATGACGACAGCCGCGATGGTCGCGGGCCTTGCCCCGCTGCTCTATGCCGACGGCGCCGGCGCCGCGAGCCGCTTCGCCATCGGCATCGTCGTGGTGATGGGCATGCTGATCGGCACGCTGTTCACGCTGTTCGTGCTGCCGACCTTCTACATCCTGATCGCCCGCGACCATCGCGCGGCGGCCGCCCCGCGGCTGGAAAGCGTGGCGGCGAGGGGCGAGATCGCTGCGTAGGCGTAGGGTGGGTAGAGCGCAGCGAAACCCACCATCTCGATGCACGGCACGAAAGTGATGGGTTTCGCTGCGCTCTACCCATCCTACGGCCTCATCGAACTAAAGCACGTATCTCGAGCCGGGAATCTTGCGCAACACGGCCGTGACCGCCCAGCTCAGCGCCACGGTGGCGAAGAACGCGATCGCGGCCTTGGCGAAGGCCGGCAGATCCATATCGAACAGCCAGTATTGCAGCCACAGCACGATCGGATAGTGCACCAGGAACATGCCGTAGGCGTCGCCCTGCATACGGTCGAGCAGCGTCGGGCCCGACGATTTCGATTGCAGGAAGTAGGCCAGGATCGCGAACAGGATCGAGGCGCTGAACAGCACGTAGAAGGTACCGTAGATCCCGAGATACCAGCCGGGCAGCGGATCGGGGTTACCGATGATCATTCGCTTGATGTAGATCATCACCCACATCAAACAGTACGGGATCAGCGTGATGCCGGTCCAGAACCAGCGGCGTTCGGTCAGCCGTCCGTGCGCGCTGAGCACGCCGCCCTCGAGGTTCGCCGCCCCGATTCCCGCGCCGATGAAGAAATAGGACGCGTACAGCAGCACGCGACTCGCCTGCACCGAAAACGGTCCGAACTCGAACCAGTAGTTCTGGCCGTAATGGACCAGCATCGGCAGGTAGGCGGCGACACTGACGATGACGAGGAACAGCCAGAACTTCGAGGGACGTTGAAATCCCTTGATCGACAGACGGTTGATCGGATCGAGCAGACGCGGCGACACCCGGTAGAGCAGGCTCGCCGTCAGGTCGAAGGCCATCAGGACATAGACGAACCAGATCGGGCCGCTCGGCCACGGCCCGACCGTCATGGTTTTCCACCAGAATTCGGAGAAGCTCAGCCCCGGCGTCGCGCGCAGCGCGATCGCGTAATAGGCGATCGGAATGACCGTGACAGCGCAGATCACGAACGGCAGGCCGAGCCGCAGCAGCCGGTCGCGCAGGAAGATCAGCCATGGCTTGTTGCCGAGCCCCGGCCAGACGAACAGCCCCGACAGGAAAAAGAACATCGCCATGAAGAAGCTGTCGGTGGCGAGCACCACGCAGTCGAAGCCGATCCACGATGTCGGGTCGGTGTGTCCGAAATAGGTGTAGGGGATCACCGCGTGGTGCAGCAGCACGACCAGGGTCAGGAAGGTGCGCGCGCGGTCCAGCGCGACATTGCGCTTGTGGAGCTTCGGTGCTGCCTGGATGTCGACGGCCGGAGCCGCGTGAGCAATCGATTTCATGGTGCCACCAGCCGGGTCTGCACCCTGATGTTGCAGTCGGGAACCTGATTCAGCAAGGCCCAATCGGCTGGACGGGGGAGTATCGAGGTCGGTCATCTCGGCGAAGCTGTTTCGTCTTTGGAACTGCGGTCGGGTGCGGGCGTTCTCGTCCGACCTGGCGGACACGCGCGGTTATGAGGAGCGGGTAATGACAATTCTGAAATGGGCGCTGATCTTCCTTGTCGTATCGATCATCGCGGGTTTGCTTGGCTTCACCGGCATTTCCGCCGCCTCCGCCGACATCGCGCGCTTTCTGTTCTATGTGTTCGTCGTGATCTTCCTGGTGCTCCTGATCCTCGGGCTCACGATATTCAGGGTATAGCTGGGATCGGGGCCAAGCGCTCCCGACGTCATGCCCGGGCCTCGCCCGGGCATTGCCGTTTTGCAGGCTCGGTCAGCGCGCGACCAAAGGCCGGGCGAGGCCCGGCGCTTGCGGCAGGCGACCCTAGGCGACTTCCTCGATCTTCACCTTGTCCGGATAGAAGGCGAGGTGGCCGGCGATCTCGGTCATCGCCGGGAAGGGCTCCTCATAGGTCCAGATCGCGTCGTCCAGCGTCTTGCCGTTGGCCTTGATGCTGAAGTAGTTCGCGTCCCCCTTGTACGGGCAATGCGTGGTCCGCTCGGTGCGGGTCAACAGCTCCATGTTGGCGTCCTGCCGGGGGACGTATTGCACGGCCGGATAGCTCGCTTCCTTCAAGGTCAGCGCATGGGTGGTCTCGGCGATCACGACGCCGTCGGCGATGACGCGGACGCGCTTGGCATTGGGCGTGATCGTGATGGGATGATCGGGGCCGGGGAGCTTCATGATTCTGCGCCTCTTCTGGTCATTTCGGTGTGATGGCTTGTGACCGATTGATGCAGGTTTAAATCGCTGGGAATGGGAATATAGTGTGCCCGGGATGACCTAGAAGACCCCAAGGGCTAGGTTTTATCCTTAGGTTTATCTGGCCGATCTGGCCCTGATTCGAACGACCTGACGGAGGTGGACTGGGATGCCGATGGACGCCCGTGATATCGAATCGATGATCAAGGCAGCGATTCCCGATGCCGAGGTGACGATCCGCGATCTGGCCGGCGACGGCGACCACTACGCCGCCACTGTTATTTCCGAGTCATTCCGCGGCAAGTCCCGCGTCCAGCAGCACCAGATCGTCTACCAGTCGCTGAAGGGCCAGATGGGCGGCGTGCTGCACGCGCTGGCCCTGCAGACCGGCGTGCCGGAAGGCTAGGGCCCGGCAAAGCTGCGGGCGGGGGCCTCAAGCATGGTGGACAATCCGCGTGGCGCGATGTTTCGCGTCATCGTGCCGAACCAGCACAGCCGCGTCACCAATGCCGAGCTGTTCTTCGACCTCGTCTTCGTCTTCGCCGTCACGCAGCTGTCGCATACGCTGCTGCACCACTTCACCCTGCTTGGGGCGGTGCAGGTCACGCTGCTGTTCCTCGCGGTGTGGTGGGTGTGGGTCTACACCACCTGGGTCACCAACTGGCTCAATCCCGAACTGACGCCGGTCCGACTGCTGCTGTTCGTGCTGATGCTGGGCGGGCTGTTGCTGTCGACCTCCATACCGACCGCCTTCGAGGGCCGCGGGCTGTGGTTTGCCGGGACCTATGCGGCAATGCAGGTCGGCCGCACCGCGTTCTGGCTGCTGGCGACGCCGCGGCGCCGGACGGCGGTGCGCCACAACGCCATCCGCATCTTGACCTGGCTGTCCTGCTCGGCCGTGCTGTGGATCCTCGGCGGATTCGCCGAGCACGAGACGCGGATGTGGCTCTGGATCGCGGCGCTGACCATCGAATATATCGCGCCGGCCGCGCGGTTCTGGACCCCTGGGCTCGGCTTTTCCTCGATCGAGGCGTGGTCGGTCGAGGGCGGCCACATGGCCGAGCGCTGCGCCGGCTTCATCATCATTGCGCTCGGCGAGGCCATCGTGGTCGATGGCGCGACCTTTGCCGAGCTGACCTGGACGCCGGAGAATGTCACCGCGTTCATCTCGGCGCTGGTCGGCAGCATCGCGATGTGGTGGATCTATTTCCACAAGGGCGCCGAGGCCGGCTCGGACATGATCTCCAAGTCAGAGGAATCCGGCCGCGTGGCACGGATCGCCTATACCTATCTGCACATGCCGATCGTCGGCGGCATCATCCTCACCGCAGTGGCTGACGAACTGGTGCTGAAGCACCCGTCCGGTCATTCCGATCTGAACACGATCGTCAGCTCGGTGGGCGGGCCCATGCTGTTCCTGGTCGGGACCATCCTGTTCAAATATGTGATCCGCAACTTCCTCCAGCTCTCGCACGGCGTCGGCATCGTCGCGCTGGCGATCACGGCCTATTTCGCCCGCGAGATGTCGCCGCTGGTGCTCTCGCTCGTCACCACCGCGATCATGATCGTGGTCGCGGCATGGGAGTCGATCTCGCTGCGATCGACGGGGGAAGAGGAATAGCGGCCGCCGTTACTTGCGGCCGGCCTTTGCTACCACATGCTGCCAATAGACGAACAGCGGTGCGCCGATCACTTCGAGCGCGGTGAAGCCCACGAAGGGCAGCGGCGGCAAGCCGACCATCAGCATCGACAGCAGCCTGCCGATGCCGCCGAGGAAGATGCCGCCCCAGACCACCCGAAACAGCACGCTCTCGCTTTCGATCCGCGGTACCAGCCAGAGCAGCGCGAGGCCGAGACCAAGCCAGACCCCGCCGAAGAAGCGCAGATTGCTGTCGAGCACCGGCAGCGCCGGGACGCCCGCGGAGGCGTAGAGCGGATCGCTGACGCCCAGCATGGTGATGATGCCGGTCAGGATCGGGACCAGGGCGAGCAACGCCGTCGCGATCTGCAGCGGACGCCTGCCCATGATTTGCCCCGTCTCTTGTTGGGCGCTAGTCCGCGACCAGTGCGTGCACCGAGAACATCGTGTTGGCGTCGGTCCAGCTTTCGCGCACCGTCCAGCCCGCGCTGCGGGCGAGCGCGGTGAAGCGCTCGAGCGAGTATTTGTAGCTGTTCTCGGTGTGGATGCTCTCGCCCGGACGGAACGCAAAGGTGTTGCCGAGGATGCGCACGGTCTGCGCCTTGCGACTGATCAGGTGCATCTCGATGCGATGGCGATCGCGGTTGTAGATCGAGCGGTGCGTGAATCCCGACAGATCGAAATTGCCGCCGAGCTCGCGGTTGATGCGAACCAGCACATTGAGGTTGAACCGCGCGGTGACGCCGGCCGCGTCGTTATAGGCGTCGTACAGCACGCGCTCGTCCTTCTCGAGGTCGACGCCGATGATCATCTGCGCGCCGTGGCCGAGGATTTTTCGCGCGCTGCGCAGGAAGGCCAAGGCCTCGCTCGGCTCGAAATTGCCGAGCGTCGAGCCGGGGAAGAAGCCGACCTTCGGCATCGTGGCGACGGCCTCGGGCAGCGTGAACGGCGTGGTGAAATCGGCAGCGACCGGGTAGATGCCGAGGCGAGGGAAATCCTTCCGCAGCCCGTCGGCCTGGGCTTTGAGGAAATCGCCTGAGATGTCGACCGGCACATAGGCTGCGAATTCGCAATGCTCGAGCAGCAGGCGCACCTTGGTGGTCGCGCCGGCACCGAACTCGACCAGCGCCGCGCCGCCGGGGATGATCGCGGCGATCTCGTCGCCGCGGTCGCGCAGGATGCCAAGCTCAGTGCGCGTCGGATAATATTCCGGCAGCACCGTGATCTGCTCGAACAGCTCGGAGCCGGTGGCGTCGTAGAAATATTTCGGCGACAGCCGTTTCGGGTGACGGGCGAGATCGCCAATCACGTCGCCGGCAAACACCGATGTCGCTTCGTCGAACGGATACGCTTTGGCCAAAGCGGCGGCATGCACATTCATGATACTCTCCCGAACGCGCTTACCGACGCGTTATTGATGTCGACAGGACTCAATCAGGCATAGTCTGCGAGGCGTAACCCCGTGAATTGCCAGCGATGGTGTGGATAGAAGAAGTTGCGATAGGTGACGCGGCTGTGACCTGAAGGCGTCGCCAGCGACGAGCCGCGCAGCACGAGCTGGTTGACCATGAACTTGCCGTTGTACTCACCGAGCGCGCCTTCGATCGCGCGGTAGCCCGGATAGGGCGAATAGGAGCTACGGGTCCATTGCCAGACGATGCCGTAGGCGTCGTTGAGCAGGCCGGCGCGCGCGGCGACCTCCCATTCCATCTCGGTCGGCAGGTGCCTGCCGGCCCATCGGGCGAAGGCGTCGGCCTCGTAATAGCTGACGTGGCAAACCGGCGCTGACGGATCGATCGGCTGCAGGCCGCCGAGCGTCATGAGCTTCCATTCGCCGTCGATCTCGCGCCAATGGCCGGGTGCCTGCCAGCCCTCGTTGCTCGCGGTGCCGAAGCCATCCATCAGCCACAGCGTGGCGGTGGAATAGCCGCCGTCCTTCATGAAGGCGAGCCAGTCGGCATTGGTGACGAGGTTCTTCGCGAGCTTGACCGGGCCGACCAAGGCGCGATGCGCGGGCTTCTCATTGTCGAAATGGAAGCTGTCGTCGCCATGGCCGACGGTGTGGATGCCTTCGTTGAGCGTCACCCATTCCTCAGGCCCGTGCTGCGACGCCGGGAAGCGCCACGTCGGATCGTAGGCCGGCGGGATCGGGTTCTGCGCGAAGGCATGCAGGATGTCGGTGTACATCAGCTCCTGATGCTGCTGCTCGTGATTGAGCCCGACCTCGACCAGCGGCACCAGCGCCTCGAGCGTGTCGGCTCCGGCAGTCTGGAAGAATTTCACCACCTCGGCGTCGACATGGCGGCGGTAGGCGGTGACTTCGTCGGCGGTCGGGCGGGTCAAATGGCCGCGCTGGTGGCGGGCGTGCCGCGGACCGGCGCTGACGTAATAAGAATTGAACAGATAAGCGTAGTCGGGATGGAATGGCGTGTAGCCCTTGACGTGCTCGCCGAGCAGGAACTGCTCGAAGAACCAGGTGGTATGGGCGCGGTGCCATTTGGCTGGGCTCGCGTCCGGCATCGACTGGATCAGCTGGTCTTCGGGCGACAGCGGTGCGGCCCGCCGTTCGGTCTCGTCGCGGACGGCGCGATAGGCGTCCACCAAGCGCTGGGCGAGCGGGCCGGATTCGGAGGATAGTGACGGGGGGACGGCGGGAAGGGCGGCCGCGGCAGAGGCTGGTTTCGTCACAGGGGTCTCCGATTCAATGGAGAGAACGTTGCTTCGGCAAACTGGTTCCCAACGGACAGTTCGTCCTAGATAGGGGCTCCGTTACGGGAAAAAAGCCTCCCCCCGCGATGATATTGGGGCCGTCAGATAATCCCGGCCCATTTTGGGCACCCGCAGCGCCCGGTGCATGCCAGATTTCCGCCATTTTGCTTTGGATGCACAATGGTTTGACCTACATATATAGTCAGTCACGGGTTAGAAGGGTGGGCCGGCCCGTCAAGGCCTGAGAGCGCCGCCCCCGAAGGAAGCGAAAATGAGCATCGAGCAATTCATCGACAACGAAGTGAAGTCGAACGACGTCGTGCTGTTCATGAAGGGCACGCCGCAATTCCCGCAGTGCGGGTTTTCCGGTCAGGTCGTGCAGATCCTCGACCACATCGGCGTCGGCTACAAAGGCCTCAACGTTCTCGAATCCGCCGAGCTGCGCAACGGCATCAAGGTCTATTCGAACTGGCCGACGATTCCGCAGCTCTATGTGAAGGGCGAGTTCGTCGGCGGTTGCGACATCATCCGCGAGATGTTCCAGGCCGGCGAATTGCAGCAGCTGTTTGCCGACAAGGGCATCCCGGTCGACGTGGCTGCCTGACCTTGACGGCGCGCCAGATCGGCAAGGCGCGGCTCGAAGTCATCGTTACCGACATCACGACCCTGCGCGTTGACGCCATCGTCAACGCGGCCAATTCATCGCTGCTCGGCGGCGGCGGTGTCGACGGAGCGATCCATCGCGCCGCGGGCCCCGAGCTGCTCGCCGAGTGCCGCATCCTGCACGGCTGCAAGACCGGCGATGCCAAGATCACCAAAGGCTATCGGCTCCCGGCCAAGCACGTGATCCACGCCGTCGGCCCGATCTGGCACGGCGGCACCCAAAACGAGGATGCGCTGCTCGCATCCTGCTATCGCCGCGGCATCGAGCTGTGCCACGCCAATCAGCTGGGCTCCATCGCATTTCCCGCCATCTCGACCGGCGTCTATCACTTCCCGCCGGATCGCGCCGCCGACATCGCGGTCAAGGCCGTCGTCGATGCCCTGGCCGCCGCACCCGGCCTCACGCAGGTGATCTTTTGCTGCTTTTCTGCCCAAAGCGGCGAGCTTCATCAGAAGGTCCTGGGGGCCTTTGGCAGCCCTTGTGCCTGATGATACCGCCGCTACACTTCCCCGTGATTTCCGGGGAGGGATAATCCAAATGCATTCATTTCGTTTGACGTGCGCGGCCGCGGCCGCCGCGGTGGTGCTGGCGGCGCCGGCGTACCCGCACACCGAGGGCACCTACGAGATTCCGGCGGGTGCGCATTTCAACCGCGACAAGCTCGCCAAGATCAGCGAGTTCTTCAAGAACGAGGTCGCGACCGGGAAGATTCCCGGCGCCATCGTCCTGATCCAGCAGCACGGCAAGCCGGTCTATCACGAGGCCTTCGGCGTGCAGGATGTGGTCAGCAAGGTGCCGATCACGGACAAGACCATCTTCCGACTGGCCTCGATGTCCAAGTCGATCACCGCCGTGGTGTCGATGCAGCTGCTGCAGGAGGGCAAATACAAGCTCGACGATCCGGTCTCGAAGTACATCCCGTCCTTTGCCAACGTGAAGGTCGGCGTCGAGAAGAAGGCCGAGGACGGCACCAAGACGCTCGAGCTGGTGCCGCCAAAGCGGCCGATCACGATCCTCGATCTGATGACGCATACGTCGGGTATCACTTACGGCTTCTATGGCGACAGCCTGGTCCGCAAGGCCTACAAGGAAGCCAATATCTACGGCGGAGATTTCGATCTCGCCGAATTCGCCGAGCGGATCGCCAAGCTGCCGCTGCACAACCAGCCCGGCGCGCTCTGGCAATACGGCCATTCCACCGACATTCTGGCGCGCGTGATGGAGGTGGCCACCGGCGAGAAGCTCTCGGCGATCGAGCACGAAAGGCTACTCGATCCGCTCGGCATGAAGGACACCGGCTTCTTCGTCACCGATCCCGAGAAGCAGAAGCTGATGGCCGAGCCGATGCCGAACGACAGCGACTTCCGGGTCGGCCGGGTCAACGATCCGACCAAGGTCAAGAAATGGGAGTCCGCCAGCGGCGGCATGGTCTCGACCATGGCGGATTATTCGCGCTTCGCGCAGATGCTGCTCTATGGCGGCACCCTCGACGGCAAGACCATCCTGAAGCCCGAGACGTTCAAGGAGCTGACGACCGACCGCGTCGGGCCGGGCTCCGGCGTCGAGCGCGACTTTTTCTATTTCCCCGGCGACGGCTTCGGCTTCGGGCTTGGGATCGCGGTGCGCACCGATCCCGGCACTGCGAAGCCGCCGCCGCCCGGCGATCTCGGCGAGCTGAAATGGGACGGCGCCAGCGGCTGCTATTATGTCATCGACCGCAAGCAGGACTTCTTCTTCGTCCTGCTGGAGCAGACGCCGACCGAGCGTCAGCGCATCCAGCGGACGCTGAAGCAGCTCGTCTATGAAGCCATGGAAAACTAGAGCGTTTTCGAGCGAAGTGGATACCGGTTCGCGTGAAGCAACGCGTTGAAAAGAAGGGAATGACGGCATGATCCGATTCAGGCGGATCGGCTCATGCGCTTGCATGCGGGAGGGCCGCGCGTTCGTCGCGGCACTCGCGTTCGCCTTGGTCGCAACGGTTGCGAAGGCCGGCTCCGCGGGGCCGGCCGCGCACAGCTTCTCGGCGGAAGGCCTCGCCAAAGTTTCCGACTATGTCAGGAACGAGGTCGCGACCGGAAAGATCCCGGGGGCGATCCTGCTGCTGCAGCAGCACGGCAAGCCGGTCTACTACGAGAAGTTCGGGGTTCGCGACGTCGCCACCGAATTCTCGATGAGCGCGGATACCATCTTCCGCCTCTATTCGATGTCGAAGCCGATCACCACGGTCATCGCGATGATGCTGGTCGAGGAAGGCAAGCTCGCGCTCGGCGATCCGGTGTCAAAATATATCCCGGCCTTTGCCGACATGAAGGTCGGGGTGGAAAAGCGCGGCGATGAGGGCAAGATGGCGATGACGCTGGAGCCGCTGAGGCGCCCCATCACCATCGAAGACCTGATGCGCCACACCGCCGGTCTGCCTTACGGTTATTACGGCGGTGGTATCGTGAACAAGACCTACGCCGATGCCGGCCTGTTCAACAACGATCCCGACAATGCCGAATTCGTGGCGCGGCTCACGTCGCTGCCGCTCGCCGAACAACCCGGCACGCAATGGGACTACGGCCATTCCACCGACGTGCTCGGCCGCATCATCGAGGTGATCACGGGGAAATCGCTGTTTCAGGTCGAGAAGGAGCGGCTGCTCGGCCCGCTCGGGATGAACGAGACCGCGTTCTGTGTCGCCGACCGGGCGAAATGGCCGCTGATCGCCGAGCCGATGCCGAAGGATCGCACCATCAGTCCGGTCGCCGACGTCCGCAATCCGCGCAAGCCGCTGCGATGGGAATCCGGCGGCGGCGGCATGGTCGGCACCATCGGCGACTATGCGCGCTTCTCGCAGATGCTGCTGAATGGCGGCAGCTATGAGGGTAGGCGCTATCTGAAGCCGGAGACCATCACGCTGATGGCGAGGGACCATATCGGTCCGGAGACCGGAGTCGTGCGCGACCAGAACTACTATCCCGGTCCGAACTCCGGCTTCGGTCTCGGCTTCGCGGTCCGCACTTCGGTGCCGGCGAACACAGACTGGCCGCTGGGCGAGTATCGCTGGGACGGCGTCGGCGGCACCTTCTTCTTCATCGATCCCGCGGATGACCTGTTCGGGATCTTCATGGTGCAGACGCCGTCGCAGCGCGGCCGGATCCAGCAGGAGCTGAAGACGCTGATCTACCAGGCGATGGGACGGTAGAATTCAGCTTCGTAGCCCGGATGAAGCGAAGCGCAATCCGGGGCTCTCCACCCGCGGACCTGCCGTCCCGGATTTCGCGCAGCCTGTCATCGGGCGCGCGTTCGCGCGACCCGTTGGCTCCATCAGAGCTACAAGACTACGCCGCGCGCACGATGTCCCTGACGTGTCCGATCGCTTCCTCGATCATCGCGGCGGTGACATCGAGATGCGTGCAGGCCCTGATCCGGCCGTCCATCGTCGCCAGCGTCACGCCGCGCTTGCGCAGCTCAGCGACCATCTTGTCGCCTGAGACGCCGGCGCCTTCCGGCTTAAAGAAGACGAGGTTGGTCTCCGGCGCCTGCACCGCGATGCCGTTGATCTGCGACAGGCCGCGCGCCAGCGCCCGCGCATTGGCGTGGTCGTCGGCGAGGCGGTCGACATGGTGATCGAGCGCATGGATGCAGGCCGCGGCGCAGACGCCGGACTGCCGCATCGAGCCGCCGAGCCGCTGCTTCCAGCGCCAGACATCGTCGATGAAGGCGCGGGTGCCGGCGATCACGCCGCCGATCGGCGCGCCGAGGCCCTTGGAGAAATCGATCCAGGCGGAATCCCAGCCCGCCGTCATGTCGCGCGGCGAGATGCCGGACGCCACGGTCGCATTGAGCAGCCGCGCGCCGTCCATGTGGGTGACAAGGCCGTGGGCCTTGGCGATACGCACGACCTCGTCGAGCGCCGCCTTCTTCCAGATCGTGCCGCCGCCGATATTGGCGGTCTGCTCGACGCTGACGAGCACCTGCGGCGGCTGGTAGCGGGTGCGCGGATGCAGCGCGGCCTGGAAGGTCTCAGGCGTGAACTGGCCGTCATCGCCCGGCAACTGCGTGATCTGGAAACCGCCGAGCGCGGCATGGGCGCCGCCCTCGCGCGCGATGATATGCGCGGTCGCATGCGCCAAAATCTCGTCGCCGGGGCGGCAATAGGCCAGCGTCGCCGCGACGTTGCACATCGTGCCCGACGGCATGAACACGGCGGCTTCCTTGCCGAGCAGATCGGCGACGCGGGCGCAGAGCTCATTGGTGGTCGGATCGTCGCCGACCTGCTCGTCGCCGACCTCCGCCTTCGCCATCGCCTCGCGCATCGCCGGCGTCGGCCTGGTCTGCGTATCGGACAGAAAGTTGATGCGAACGGGCGGGGCCTTGGGATCGGGCCGGGCAGGGGTGTAGTGCATGGGCTTTCCTCATCGCTCCGCTGGCGTGCGGAATCGCCGCTAGCGTATAGGCCTCCGGGCAGCGTGACGAAACCGCATAATGATGATCTCGGTGGGCGTCACGCGATAGTCGATCAGGTAGGGATAAGGTGTCGCCGAAAGCCGGCGGACGCCTGAGCGGCTTGTCGAGCGCCCTGCACGCGGCTGCTCTTGCAGCAGCGTGACAAGTGCCAAGATGCGGTCGCGCACGTGGACCGCCCCTTGGGGCGATCGTGTCTCGATATAGGAGAGTGCCTGATCAATCTGAACAAGAGCGCGTCGCGTGTAACGGACGTTCACAGCCCGTGCTTTGCCCACATCGCACGGACTTCCTCGGCCGTTGCCAACTCGCCGCGTGTAATCTCGGAGTCGGCTTCAGCCAGATCGGCGTCTTCCTCCGGCGTGAGCTGAAGCGGTGGTTGGTCGACGCCGGCAAGCTGCAGCATGATGCGCGCGAGCTCGTCCTGCTCTGTATCAGGCAAGTTTGAAACTGTGTCGAAAGCCTGTTCCAGTAACCGGGTCATCGGCAAGAAACCTCAACGGGCAGTCATCTGCCAAGTCCCGAATATCATAGTCGTCTTGTGGGCAAACAAAAAGGCCCCGGCAAAACCGGGGCCTTTCGGATCTCGCAACGCTGAAGTGATCAGCGCGAATAGAATTCGACGATCAGATGCGGCTCCATCTGCACCGGGAACGGCACGTCCGAGAGGCCGGGGGTGCGCGCGAACGTCGCGGTCATCTTGGAGTGATCGACCTCGATGAAGTCGGGCACGTCACGCTCGGGGAGCTGGGCCGCTTCCAGCACCGGGGTCAGCTGCTTGGAGGAGTCCTTGACCTCGATGAGGTCGCCGACCTTCAGCTTGTAGCTGCCGATGTTGACCTTGCGGCCGTTCACCTTGATGTGGCCGTGGTTGATGAACTGGCGCGCGGCGAACATCGTGGAGACGAACTTGGCGCGGTAGACCACGGTGTCGAGACGGCGCTCCAGGAGGCCGATCAGGTTCTCGCCGGTGTCGCCCTTCAGGCGGCTGGCTTCGACATAGATGCCGTGGAACTGGCGCTCGGAAATGTTGGCGTAGTAGCCCTTGAGCTTCTGCTTGGCGCGCAGCTGCACGCCGAAGTCGGAGAGCTTGCCCTTGCGGCGCTGGCCGTGCTGGCCGGGGCCGTATTCGCGGCGGTTCACGGGGCTCTTCGGGCGGCCCCAGATATTCTGGCCCATGCGGCGATCGATCTTGTACTTCGCCTCACTGCGCTTTGTCATCGCGTCCTCTTTGTACAGCCGTCGCACCCAGCGCCCGGCGTTTTGTCAGTCTAGGGTTTGAGGAGACGCGCCCTCCTGTGTACCGGCCAAAAGGCCTGTACCGACAGGTCCGCCTCGAAAGCTCGGGGAGGACCACGGGTCGCGAAACGCATCGCGGGCCGAAAACCGGCCCGCGAGCAAGGGTGGTCTTAAGGAGAAAGTCCGGTTCTGTCAAACAAAACGCAGGGCATTTTGGGCCGAATCGGCGTCAAAATTGGCCGATTTTGCTCCTCAGAGGCGGCTTCCGGCCGCCCGGACCAGCCGGGCATCGGCTTGCGGCCGGCCCGCGCCCAGTTCGGCGGCGATTTCGCCGCCCAGCACCTGCTCAAGGCGGATCAAGGTCTGCGCGATCAGGGCAGCGTCGCAGACCAGATGGTCCCAGCGCACCACCACGTCGACGGTGTGGTCCGGCCTGATCACGCCATAGCTCAACAGGAATGGCCCGGGGCTCAGCGCGTGCAATTCGCCGGGGCCATAGGCCGCGACCGAGGTCACGCCAAAGCTGCCGCAGAAATTGGCGCGCTGCCGGCCAAAATTCATCCCGATCGCCCACGCCAGGCGGCGCAGCGGAAGCGGCAGGCGGGTCACGCAGAGCATTTTGCGGAACGAGGGGATTTCGTGCAGCGGCGCGGTCTTGGCGCGGCGGATCAGCGCGTCGACCTCGGCGAGCGGCATCTCGTCGGCGGCACAGACGCGCTCGAACAGTACGCAGTCCTCGCCCTTCTCAACGCGCGCAATCGCCACCATGCCGACGCTGCGCGGCAGCTCGTAGAGGCAAGGCCAGGGCCATTTGACGTGCAGCGTGCGCAACGTCGGCTCGGTCCTGGCGACCAGCGCGAATGCCTTGACGAAGATGGCGGCCCAGCCCGGTGCCTGCGCCGCACGTGCACGAGCCTCGACGATTGACCGCACGTTCAGGGTGCGCTTCAGGGAGACCAGCGGCACGCCGGCCGATGCATGCATCAGATCGGCGACGAGACGGCGCGGCAATGAAATTTGACGAAATTTACCGCGCATCCGTTCGGTTCAGTTCCCTAGCAAACAGGCAAAAAATCAAAGGCCCGGCGAGCTCGAATGGTTGCTCGCCGCACCTGAAGCTCAGATGAACCAACTGGTCGGAGACCAAGGGGTTCTGCTCACGGCGCTGGTTTTGCCAACGGCTCGCCGGCCTTGACCACATAGACGCCGAGCACCTTGAGCGGCTGGTCGCCGGACGTCTTGGCGTCGTGCACCGCGCCTTCCGGGATCTGGTAGGAATCGCCCGCCTTCAGCTTCAGCGGCGGTTTGCCGTCGATCAGAAGCTCGAGCTCGCCTTCGAGCACATAGCCGGTTTCAGCGCCGGGATGGGTGTGACGCCCCGACGCACCCCCGGCCGGAACCTCGGCGATCGCGGTGACCGTGTTGAAGCCCGGCGGAAAATCGACCTTCTGCAGCGGCGTCCGCTTGATGCCGCTCTGCTGCGCAAAGGCAGCGCCGGCACCGGCAAGGGCAATCACGGTGAGACCAAGCAGTAATTTCCTGAACATGCATTTTCCTCCCAACCCGCAAAACTCTAGCAGCGCGGAATCGCGGCGGAAAGCGGGCGATGTGTTATGTGCACTTGCGACGTTGGGATTAGTCCGTTCATCCAACAGCGCGGGTTTGCGCCGCTTATTCATGAGCTACTCAGGCGAACAAGCTGTCTCGGCGACACGCATCGTTCACTCCGTCGCAGGCGAGATGCCGGAAGTTGCGCCGCGGTTCCTTCACGACGTGACTGGAACCTGCTCGCCGGCAGCTGAGAGCAAGCGGCGGCCGCGTTTGACGCCTACCGCTTGATCCCCGCGAACGCGGCCGCGATGCCGCGCTGGAACAGCGACCAGTCGAAGCCCAGTGCGAGCGCGAGGTAGCCGCGGTCGATCATCGCATTGGCCTGTTCGGCGGTGCGCGCGACGCCGCCGATCGGCACGCCGCTCTTCATGATGCCTTGTTCGGCGCGCTGCATCAGCGCGACCACTTCGGGATCGTCGGGCAGACCGCGCTTGTTGATCGAGGTGGCGAGATCGCCGGGGCCAATCACTGCGAGGTCGATGCCCGGTGTCGCCATGATCTCGTCGATGCGGTTCACGGCATCGACGTGCTCGATCGTGATCATGCAGATCATGTCGTCATCAGCGGTCGCCATGTAGTCGTTCATCGAGACGCCCCAGCGGAACGGCGCATGGAACGGTCCCCAGAGCCGGTCGCCTTGCGGCGGATAGCGCACGCTGCGCACCGCCTTCACCGCATCGCTTGCGTTGCAGATCATCGGAAAATTGATGCCGAGCGCGCCGATGTCCATCGGTGCCTTGGCGAGATGCGGCTCGTTGGCGGCGATCCGCACCATCGGCACGCAGGGCGTGCCCGAGGTCGCCACGATCATCGCATGGGCGGTGCCGAGATCGATCGGGCCGTGCTCGAGATCGACGATGATCCAGTCCAGCGACTGCGCCATGATCTGCACGGTCTGGATGCTCGGAATGGTCGCGATCGCGCCGAAGGTCGGGCGCTTGTCGCGCCACTGCTTGCGCAGGCGGTTGAGCGGCGTCAGCGGGGCTGCGGTCAAGTTCGGTCCTCCCTCGAAGGAGAGCAGAGGCTAGCAGCACGTTGGGACGGCGAAAAGGATCAGGCCGGGACGCGGCCGCCGAAGAATGGCGTCAAGGCTTCCGTCAGCGCGTGCGGGCGCTTCGAGGTGAAGATCATCTCGGCGCCGGCCTGGTCGCTCTCGTGGCCGGCAGGGCCGAGCAGGTCGGCGACGCGGCGTGCGATCGCCGGCGCCGGATCGATCCAGTCGACCGGCCAGGGCGCGAGCCTCCTGAGGCGTTCCAGCAGCAGCGGATAATGCGTGCAGGCGAGCACGATGGTGTCGGTGCGGGCGGGATCGTGGGCGCCATCGCCGACGAAGCAGGGCGCGAGCTCGGCCGCGATATCCTCGTCACGCACGCTCGCGCCGCTGAGGGCGGCCTCCGCCAGCGAGGCGAGCTCGCCGGAGCCGACCAGCGTCACCTCGCAGCCCTGCGCAAAGTCCGAGATCAGCTTGCGGGTATATTCACGCTTCACGGTGCCCCTTGTGCCGAGCACCGAGACGCGCCTCGTTTTCGAGGAGACGCAGGCCGGCTTGATCGCCGGCACGGTGCCGACGAACGGCAAAGGATAGGCGTCGCGCAAATGCGACATGACCAGGGTGGATGCCGTGTTGCAGGCAATCACGACGAGGTCGGGCGCGTGGGCCGCGATCAGCTCGCCGACCAGCGGCACCACGCGGGCGATGATCTCGTCCTCGCCGTGGTGGCCATAGGGGAAAAAGGCGTCGTCGGCGACATAGACGTAATGCGCGTCGGGCCGGGCGCGGACGATCTCGCGCAGCACGGTGAGGCCGCCGAGGCCGGAATCGAACACAAGGATGGTCGGGGGAGTGGACACGCGAAAACTCTATCCGAAGCAGGGTTACCATTCAGTTGTTTTTGGCTATCCGGCCGCTTCGGCCGACAAAAGGCGGTGAAGCCGGGAATTTCACATGGCCTTGACCGATAGCTGCAAGTATCACGGCAAACTATTGCTGCGACGTGTGAAATCCAAAAATGCGGCCGCAAGGGGGCCACGCGACATGATCCGCAATACCGCCGCGAGCTGGGGCTCGCTCGCCCGCGCGTTCCACTGGGTGCTCGGCATCGCCATCATTGGCATGCTGGCCTATGGTTGGTGGATGAACCACGTCCCGGCGCGGGCGGACAAGTTCTTCTACCGCTCGATCCACGCCGATATCGGCTACCTGGTGCTGCTGCTCACCGTGCTGCGGCTGGTCTGGCGCGGCGTCAACCCGACGCCGGCGCTGCCGGCCGAGATGCCCTCCTGGCAGCGGATCGCCGCCCGGGTCAGCCACGGCGCGCTCTACGCCGTCACCCTCCTGGTGGCGATGCTGGGCTGGGCGCATTCCGGCGCCCGCGCCCAGGATTATTCGAGCTTCTTCGGCCTGTTTCACGTTCCCCAGATCACCTCGCCCGACAAGGCGGCGGCGGATGCCTATGAGGATCGCCACATCTTCTTCGCCTATGTGCTGCTGGCGCTGATCGTGCTGCACCTCGCCGCGGTCGCCTTCCACCACTTCGTCAAGCGCGACCGTGTCGCCGCGCGGATGGTGGGGACGGCCGACCGGGCCGGTTAGGGCGGCGGGGCGGCGCTGCCATGGATCGTGCTGCAGAGGATGCTGGCGGCCGTTGGCGGATGCCGGACGAGAGCGCTCCGCATGCCGCCACCTGGATGGCTTTCGCCCACAACACGGACATCTGGGGCAAACGGCTGCTTCCAGTGGTCAGGGAAAACCTTGCCTTGGTGGCACAGGCGATCGCGGCCCATGACGAGCCCGTGAACATGCTGGTACGCAAGGAGGATTACGATATTGCCGCGCGGCTATGCGGCCCTCGGGTGAACCTCGTTGTTCAGCCGCTCGACGACATCTGGATCAGGGACACCGGACCGGTCTTTGTAACGAACCCATCAGGGCAACTCGGAGCCGTCGGCTTCAACTTCAACGGCTGGGGCGGGAAGCAACCGCATGCGCATGATGCCAAGATCGCGGAACGTGTGGCCGAGCTTGCGCAAGCTGAGTTCATCAAGGCCGGCCTGAAGCTGGAGGGCGGCGAAGTCGACGGCGAGGGGACAGCGATCATCACCAAAAGCTGTGTTCTCAACGACAATCGCAATCCTGGTTTGACGAAGGATGAATGCGAGGCTGAACTCTTCCGCCTGCTCGGACTGGACAAGATCATCTGGCTACCCGGCTGTCACAACAAAGACGACATTACCGACGGCCATACCGATTTCTACGCGCGCTTCACCAGCCCGGGCGTCGTTGTCGCGGGCCTGGAGATGGATACGTCGTTCGACGATTACGAGGTGACGAGAGAACACCTGGCAATCCTGCGCAAGTCGACAGACGCAAGAGGTCGACACCTGAAGGTCGTGGAGTTGCAGGGACCGTCGACGGTCCGTCCAAAGTACGGAAACGACGACGGCTTCGCCGCCGGCTACATCAATTTCTATGTCTGCAACGGTGCCGTGATCGCGCCGGAATTCGGTGATGCGGCAGCGGACCGCAACGCGCGCGACAAGCTGCGCGACCTGTACCCGGACCGGGAAATCATCCAGCTCGATATCGACGGCATCGCCGCCGGTGGCGGCGGCATCCACTGCGTGACGCAGCAGCAGCCGCGCACGTGACGCGTGCAGGCCGCGAAGCTATCGCGGCCTGACGGTCTGCAGCGGAGGGTGCCTTAGCCCGCCGGCATCTGCTTCTCGACCAGCCGCACCCAGTAGGAGGCGCCGTGGCCGAGGATGTTGTCGTTGAACTTGTAGGCGGGGTGGTGGCACATCGGACCGTCGCCCATGCCGAGGAAGACGAATGCGCCGGGGCGCGCTTCCAGCATGAACGCGAAATCCTCGGCGCCCATCACCGGCACCAGATTGTCGTTGACGCGGTCGGCGCCGACCACATCGCGGGCGACCTCGGCGGCGACGCCGGCCTCGCGCGCGTGGTTCAACGTCACCGGATACATCCGTCCATAATCCGTCTCGGCCGAGCCTCCATAAGCCTTGGCGATGCTGGAGGCGACCTCGCCGATCCGGCGCTCGACCAGGTCGCGCACACCGGGATCGAGCGTGCGCACGGTGCCGCCCAGCGTGACGGTCTCCGGGATCACGTTGAACGCGGTGCCGGCCTCGAACATGGTGATCGAGATGACCGCCGATTTCAGCGGGTCGACATTGCGCGATACGATCGACTGCAGCGCATTGATGATCTGGGCGCCGATCAGCACGCTGTCGACCGCCTCGTGCGGGGCGGCGCCGGCGTGGCCGCCCTTGCCGTGGACGACGATCTTCAACGTGTCCGACGAGGCCAGCATCGGGCCCGGCGTGGTCGCGAAGTAACCCTCGGGCAGGCCCGGCATGTTGTGCAGGCCGTAGACTTCCTGAATGCCCCAGCGGGTCATCAGCCCGTCGTCGACCATCGCCTTGCCGCCGGCGCCGCCTTCCTCGGCGGGCTGGAAGATCACGACCGCGGTGCCGTCGAAATTGCGGGTCTCGGTGAGATATTTGGCGGCGCCGAGCAGCATTGCGGTGTGGCCGTCATGGCCGCAGGCGTGCATCTTGCCGGGAATCTTCGAGGCGTAAGCGACGCCCGAGGCCTCCGCGATCGGCAGCGCGTCCATGTCGGCGCGCAGGCCGATGGTCTTTCCCGAAGTGGACTTGCGGCCGCGGATCACGCCGACCACGCCGGTGCGCCCGATCCCCGTCACCACCTCGTCGCAGCCGAACTCGCGCAGTCTGTCGGCGACGATGCCGGCGGTGCGGTGGACTTCGTAGAGCAGTTCAGGATTCTCATGGAAGTCATGGCGCCAGGCGGCCATTTCATCCGAGAGGGCGGCAACGCGATTGACGATGGGCATGGGGAGCGTCCGTTTCTTGTGAGCTTTGGTGGGCGGGTCAGCGTAGCGTAACCCGCCGACTTGTCACGCGGGAATGGCGTCAGTAGCCCGGATGAGCGCAAGCGATATCCGGGGATATGCACAACCCGCCCCGGGTGTCGCTGCGCTCACCCGGGCTACGGGAACGGGGCTACAAATTCGCCAGCCCGCATTCGACGGCGAGGCGGACCAGCTGGGCGTCGGTCCGCATGCCGGTCTTGGCCTTGATGAGGTAGTGATAGTTCTGCACGGTCTTGGTGCTGAGGTTGAGGTTGGCGGCGATCTGCTCCTTGGTGCTGCCGGCCGCCAGCTGCCGGAGGATTTCGATCTCGCGCTCGCCGAGCTGGTCGAGCGCCGATCGGGTTGGCACCAGGCTTTCCAGCGCCAGCACGCGGGCGACGTCGTCGCTCATCGCATGATCGCCGCGCGCCACCGAGCGGATCGCCGCGATCAGCTCGGCCGGTTCGCTGCCCTTGGTGACGAAGCCACTGGCGCCGGCGCCGAATGCCGCTTTCACCTGGGCCGCCTCGCTGTGCATGCTGAAGACGAGGATGCGCGCGTCGGCGTCGCGCGCGCGGATATTGCGGATCGCCTCCAGTCCGCTGGCACCCGGCATCGAAATGTCCATCACCACCACATCGGGCTGGTGCGACTTGAACGCGCGATAGGCACCGGCGGCGTTGTCGGCTTCGGCGACCACGCGGAAATCGTTCTGATGCTCGAGCACGCGCCGGTAGCCCTGGCGGACCACCGGATGATCGTCCACCAGCAGGATGGAGATGCCCCGAATCTTAGCCGTTGTCGCCGTCACGGTTGTCATCTCAGGCGGCCAGCGGGATCGTGGCGGCGACCGACAGGCCGCGGCTGGCGCGCGCGATCGACAGCGAGCCGCCGAGGGCTGTGACGCGCTCGCTGACGCCGGTGAGGCCGAAGCCGGCAGATTGCGCCACCTTGGCCGCATCGCCGCCGCCATCGTCCTCGACCCGCACCAGCAGAGCGTTCTCGCTTCCGGTGCGCCGCTCGATCCGCAGCACGATCTCGCGCGCCGAGCTGTGGCGCAGCGCATTGGTCAGACACTCCTGCGCGACGCGATAGGCGGTGGCGGCGACCGTGCCGCTGATGTCGGCAAGGTCGCCCTGCAGATCGAGCTGGATCATCGGCTGCGCCGTGCGCGACCGCCAGCTGTCGACGAGATCGACCAGGCTTGCCTCCAGCCCGAGCTCTTCGGCCGGCGGATGGCGCAGCCGGTTCAGCGTATCGCGCAGGCACGCCATGATGCGGCGCGTCGCCTGCGAGATCATCCGTGCATCCTGCGCAATTTCGGTGCCGGCGGCGTACTTGTCCCCGGCGCTTGCCTCGATCGTGTTGGCGAAGGCGAGGATCGCGGTGAGATTCTGGCCGAATTCATCGTGCAGCTCGCGCGCCAGCGTGCGGCGTTCGTCGTTGCGGATTTCGAGCAGTCGCCTGGTCAGCACCGTGCGTTCCTCCTCGGCAAGCGCGAGGCGGTCGCCGAGATCGCTGACGGCGCGCCCGATCATCGCGAGCTCCATCGAGCGGACGCGCGGCAGCGGCGTACGGTACTCGCCGTCGGCCATGCGCCGCAGCGCCGACACGATCGAGTGGGCGGGCGCCAGCGTGTGCGCGATCGCAAGCGAAGCGAGCAGCGCGATGGCGAGCGCCATCAACAGCGCGACATGGATGTTGTCGAGAATGTGCTGCCAGGCGAGCGCGATCGCGGCGTCCGGATCGGCGATGGCGCGGACGGTTCCCGCGGTCGCGGCGCGGGCGCTGATCGGCCGCTCCACGGTGGCGTGATCGCCGAGCACCATCTGCACGGTGGCCGCGAACCAGCGCGGCGGCGCCTTGCCGATCCCCTTGCTCTGGCCGCAGAGCGGCTTCTCGAAGGCGCCGGCCGGTTCGAACTGCACGCAGATCCCCGGCGCGATCAGGCCCATGGTTTCGATGGTGCGCCAGTCCGGTGCCGGCAGCAATTGCTCGCGCATCCGGTTGCTGCGCAGCAGCAATTCGCGCCAGTACAGCGCTTCGAGCGATTGCGAAACCCGCTCGGCGGACGCCTGCGTGGCGCGATCGACGCTGCGATAGGCGTCGATCGTGGCCCAGACGGTGGCTGCGCCGAGGCATAGCGCGACGATCACGAGCAGGCGGGCGACCAGTTGAAGCACGAGGCGCATGCGATCACTCCACGGCCAGAGCATGATCCGAAACGGAGAGAAGCGGCTGGTCATGCTCAAACGAGAGATGCGATGCTAACAGCACCGCTGTTCCCCGCCAATCGCAAGCATGCGAAGCTATGCAGGTCGGGAAATTTGCCCGACGAAATCTGGGCAGATGTCTTTGGACGGCGCAGGCCGGCTCTGCTCTAACGGAAAGTGAGGCCCGCGCGGAGCCTCACGGAACACAGGGAGCTCACGCAGCATGGATGCCAAGGTCGACGTCGCGGCCGCATCGGCCGGCACGGACGCGGCGGAGCGCAGCGCCCTGCTGCTCTGGATGATCTTCACCGGCCTTTCGGTGTTCGCCGCATTCCTGCTGTGGCGCTACGGGCTGATCCGCCTCATGATCAGTTCCGACCGCACCTACATTTCCAGCGTCATCGCCGTCCTCTACATCGTTACCTGCGTCCATTGCTTCTGGCGGACGCGGGCGATCGCGCGGGAAGGCGAGGTGGCGCGCTCCTGCCGCACCATCCTCGCCGCGCCCGATGGCGCCAAGATGCTTGCATCGGGGGCGCTTGCATCAGATGCGCGCGGCCTGCCCGGCGGGCTCGTCACCGATCACATCAAGAGCCTGGTGCAGAAGGCCGAGGCGCAGGCCAAGGGGCGCATCGACCAGACCCTGCTGCTGCGCACGCTGGCGGACCGGCTGCGCGGGTCCAACGGCTTTGGCGCCTTCGTCTCCGATACGCTGATGAAGCTCGGCCTGCTCGGCACCATCATCGGCTTCATCATCATGCTGGCGCCGATCGCTTCGCTGGATGCCGCCGACAAGGTCGCGATGAAATCGTCGATGGGCCTGATGAGCGACGGCATGGCGGTCGCGATGTACACGACGCTGGCCGGACTGATCGGATCGATCCTGGTCCGGATCCAGTATTACATGCTCGATTCCGCGACCCAGCGGGTGTTTTCCGACGCCGTCGTGCTGACCGAGACGCACGTCACGCCGGCCCTGGAACGTCGCCTTGGTACGCCGTCATGATGGATGAGTTCGGGCTCTATCCGCGCGAGGAGCCATTCGATCCGCTCGGCGTGATGTTGTTCAAAGCGCTGCAGGTCATCGCCTTCCTGTTCTTCCTGGCGCTGCTTGCGGTGTCGCCGGACTCCAAGGAAGGCAAGATCGAATCCAAGGCGGAGTTCATCATCACGATGGACTGGCCGGACAACCATCCTGACGATCTCGACCTGTTCGTGCAGGATCCGGCCGGCAACATTGCCTGGTACCGGCATCGCGAGGCCGGATTCCTGACGCTCGATCGCGACGACCGCGGCGGCGCCAACGACTTCATCATCGTCAACGGCAAGAAGATCGCCTCTCCGATCCGCGAGGAGATCGTCACGCTGCGCGGCATCGTCGCCGGCGAATACACCGTCAACGTCTCGCATTTCCAGGCCACGACCGGCGAGCCGGTGCAGGCCAATGTGAAGGTGCAGAAGCTCAATCCGACGGCGCAGGTGATCTTCGACGACAAGCTGACCGTCGATCACACCGGCGACGAGAAGACCGCGGTCAGGTTTCGTCTCGACGCCGAGGGCAAGGTGATCAACGTGGACCGGCGGCCGAAATCGCTGCTCGAGACCTTCCGCAGCAGCTGGCGCAACGGCGCCGACATGGATCCGAAAACCGGCGTCAGGGTGCTCCGCCGTGATTAGTCTGCAGTCGGTCATTCTCACGCTTGCGGTCGCATACGCGGTGGTCGGTGCGCTGCTCCTGATCGTGCTGGTCTATGCGCGGCTGCACTGGTCGCTGAAGGCTGTCGTCATCGTCGTGACCAGCGCGTTCTATTTCGTCAGCTTCGGCGGCATGCGCGGTCTGCTCGGCTGGGCGTCCGCGGAAAAATTGCCGGCGAATTTCAAGCTGCTGTCGACGCGGATCGTTGAGCCGCATTCGCTGGAGGGCGACCCGGGCTCGATCTATCTCTGGGTCGAGGAGCTTGACGAGGACAACCGGCCGAGCGCGATCCCGCGTGCTTTCCGCATTCCCTATAGCGAGGCGTTGGCGGAGCAGACCCACACCGCCGAAAACGAGATCAAGGCCGGGCATCCGCAAGGCGGGCGGGCGGCGGATTTCGGCGGTGGCGACGGCACCATCATGGACTTCGTCAGGGAGTACATCACGCCGAAGACGATCGTGGAGACGACAGGCGGCGATTCCACCACGGGGACGTTCGTGGCCCCGCCGGCCGGCGCGCAAGGGTCGGTGTTCACGCCGCTGCCGCCGCCCCGGATGCCGCCCAAGGACGAGCAGCGATAGCAGGATGCCTACCCAGGAGGGTGGCACAAAAATAGGGATCGGCAATAATCAGTCAGCGGGATGGACAGTAATCATCCGGAATTCCTCAATTCCCTGAAGTGTGTAGTCTTGGGGCTAACCGGGGCTAGATTTCATCCCGAAGCGATTTTCCCGGCAAAGGGGCCGCTGCGTGAAGCGGCCCCTTTCGATTCCGGCGGCAAGGTACGGCGAGGGGCCGGCGCGGCGAGGGGGGCTCACAGCACCGTCAGGAATGCGATCGCAAGAACCATCAGCCACCCGACAATGACGAGCGAGACCACCGCGCCCGCGGTGATCTTGGCGATCTCCTTCAAGGTCATTGGCCGGTCCATGCAAGTCTCTCCCAGGTAGCCCCGAGCGAGACATAGGCGCGGATTGGCAGATCGCCCCCGCTGCTCACGGAACGTTGTAGCGCCCATCAGCCGGGCGGCTTTCCCGGGAGGACCGCTGTTATTTCACAAAATATTGTCTGACAGATATTGAAATCTGTCAGCGGGATGGTGTATATGCTCATGAGCCCAAGGGAGGAGGGCGCCCAGTGGCTGTTCCGGCGTTTGGCCGGGGGAGCCGGACTTAATTTGACTACCTCGAAGGACTACCTCCATGACCATAGAAATCTTTCAATTGACCGCCCAGATTCAACAGTGGCTCAATCTTCGCGTCGCTCGCCACTTGGCCGCCCAAGCCGCCAAGTTCACCCGCGGGCAGGACAGCGATAACCAGACGGTAAACGCATGAACGAGGCGGTGGTTTTGACACCCGAGCGGATCCTTGAGGCAACTGAGGATGTCTTGAGGCGCTTCGGGTTGACCAAGGCCACCGTTGTCGACGTTGCCCGTGCGCTGGATGTCAGCCACGGCAGCGTCTACCGTCACTTCCCCAGCAAAGCCTCGCTGCGCGATGCCGTCGCCAAGCGCTGGCTCGACCGCGCCAACGAGCCGCTGTGCAAGATCGCAGCCGGCGAAGGCCCGGCGCCGGAGCGGCTGGAGCAATGGCTGCGTACCGCCTTCACGATCAAGCAGAAGAAGGTCTGCGACGATCCCGAGATGTTCGCGACCTACCTGGCGCTGGCGCAGGACGCGCGCGAGGTGGTGGAAGCCTACAAGGACAAGCAGGTCGATCTGATCGCGAAAATCCTGTCCGACGGTGTCGCTCAGGGCGTGTTCGAGATCGACAATGTGAAGGCGACCGCGCGTGCCGTGTTCGACGCCACCGTCCGCTACCATCACCCGGCGCATGCCGAGGAATGGGCCAAGCCGGAATGCCCGGGGCGGATCGATGCGCTGCTGGCCCTGCTGCTGAAGGGCCTGGGGGTCTGCAAGCCCTAGCCGAGCTTTCTGCCTACATCCTCTGACCACCTGATGCCTTTGGCCCGATTGCGAGCCCGCGGCCGCGTGTGCTTGATATCGGACAGGGATCAGCAGCGCGGACCACGATGCGGCTTGCACTGTTTGCCGATATTCACGCCAACCGGCAGGCCTTCGCCGCCTGCCTCGACGCTGCGCGTGCGCGCGGCGCCGAGCGGCTGATCTGCCTCGGCGATATCGTCGGCTACGGTGCCGATCCGGAATGGGCCGTCGACACGATGATGGACCTCGTCGCGAAGGGCGCGGTCGCGGTGCGCGGCAATCATGACAATGCGATCGGCGTGCCGAGCGACAGCATGAATGCCGAGGCGCAGGCCGCGATCGACTGGACCCGCGGCCGGCTCAGTGGCGAGCAGAAGGCGTTCCTTGCCGAGCTTCCGATGTCGCGGGAGGAGGACAATCGGCTCTACGTGCACTCCGAAGCTTCGGAGCCCGCGAAGTGGCGCTATGTGCGCGACACCGCCGACGCCGCGCGCAGCATGATGGCCACCGAGCTGCAGATCACGTTCTGCGGCCACCTCCATCGTCCCGGCCTCTATTCGATGTCCTCGACCGCCAAGATGACGAGCTTCGTTCCGACTTCGGGCATCGCCGTTCAGTTGCTGCCGGGGCGGCGCTGGCTTGCGGTGCTCGGCTCGGTCGGCCAGCCGCGCGACGGCGATCCCGCGTCGTCGTTTGCGATGTTCGATACCATAAGCCGCGAGATCACCTTTCATCGCGTGCCCTACGACGTCGCGACCGCGGCGGCGCGGATCAAGGCGAATGGCTTGCCGCACTGGCTCGCCGACCGCCTGCCGCTCGGCCGGTAACGCCGATGGCGGCGCTGGCGATGCAGGCGGGCGCCGAGATCGATGGCTTCACCATCGGCGAACGCGTGCACCGCGGCGGTATGGCGACGCTGTGGAGCGTCACCCATCCCGGCATCACCGTGCCGCTGCTGATGAAGGTGCCGCTCACCTCGGAGGGCGAGGATCCGGCCGCGATCGTCAGCTTCGAGATGGAGCAGATGATCTTGCCGCGGCTGTCGGGGCCGCACGTGCCGGCCTGTTTCGGCACCGGCGACTTCGAACGCCAGGCCTATGTGGTGATGGAGCGCATCCCCGGTCAGACGCTCTACAAGTGGCTCGGCGAGCTGCCGATGCCGTATGAGGAGGTGAGGGTGATCGGCGGCAAGATCGCGACCGCACTCGCCAGCCTGCATCGGCAGAACGTCATCCATCATGACATCAAGCCGAGCAGCATCATGTTCCGCGAGCGCGGCGAGGCGGTGCTGATCGATTTCGGCCTCTCGCATCACCGGCATCTGCCCGACCTGTTGCAGGAGGAGTTTCGCCTGCCTTACGGTACCGCGCCCTACATGGCGCCGGAGCGCCTGCTCGGCGTCCGCGACGATCCGCGCAGCGATCTGTTTTCGCTCGGCGTGCTGCTCTATTTCTTCACCACCGGCGTCCGCCCCTTCGGCGAGACCGAAAGCCTGCGCGGCATGCGCCGGCGGCTGTGGCGCGATCCCTATCCGCCGCGCGAGCTGAAGCCCGACTATCCGCCTTGGCTGCAGGAGATCGTGCTGCGTTGCCTGGAGATCGACCCCGCCGCGCGCTATCCGACCGCGGCGCAGCTTGCCTTCGATCTCGGCCATCCCGATCAGGTGAAGCTGACGGCGCGGGCGCAGCGGCTGCGCCGCGATCCGCTCAGCACGGTCTGGCGCCGCCGCTTCAATCTCGGCGCGGTGCCGCCGCGGCCGAAGTCTGATGTCGCGGCCCAGCTCGCCTCGAGCCCGATCGTTGCCGTCGCGCTCGATATCGGCGAGGGTGCCGAGGCGCTGAACGACACCATCCGCGTCACCGCCGAGCGGGTGCTGTCGACCTCGCCGTCGGCGCGGCTCGCCTGCGTCAATGTGCTGAAGCTCAATCGCCTGGCGATCGACCGCACCCATGACGAGCAGGGCCAGAACAAGCATGTCGACCGCCTGGTGGCGCTGCAGCACTGGGCGCGGCCGTTCGGGCTCGAGGAGGGGCGGCTGACCGTGCATGTGCTGGAGGCGATCGATCCCGCCGCCGCGATCCTGGAGTTCGCAGCGGTCAACCTGGTCGACCACATCATCATCGGCGCGCGGCAGAACTCGCTGCGGCGCGCGCTGCTCGGCAGCGTGTCCGCCAGGGTCACGGGGGAAGCGCCGTGCACGGTGACCGTGGTGCGGCCGTCGCGGCTGGCGTCGCAAGCGGACGGCGGCGAGGGCGATGAGGCGGCGGAGCAAGCGGCGAATGCCGCGGCCACGCCGCCCGCAGTGTTCTAGCTCCCCCGGATCATCAGATCGCTTCGCCGCGCGCCTCGGCCGCCGCATGGCGGATCGCGGCGATGTTGGTCTTGTAGGCCTCGAGGGTGCCGCCCTTGAACACGGCGGATCCCGCGACAAAGGCGTTGGCGCCGGCGGCCGCGAGCTGGCCCGCGACGTCGGGCGCAACGCCGCCGTCGACCTCGATGTCGATCGGGCGGCCCGCGACCATCGCCCTGACATCAGAGATCTTGCCGATCGCCGAGCGGATGAAGGCCTGGCCGCCGAAGCCGGGATTGACCGACATGACCAGCACGAGGTCGATCAGGTCGAGCACATATTCGATCGCGCTCGCCGGCGTTGCCGGATTGAGCGAGACGCCGGCCTTCTTGCCGAGCGCGCGGATCGCCTGCAGCGAGCGGTGCAAATGCGGGCCGGCCTCGGCATGCACCGTGATGTGGTCGCAGCCCGCCTTGGCGAAAGCTTCCAGATAGGGATCGCAGGGCGAGATCATCAGATGGGCGTCGAAGATCTTCCTGGTGTGCGGCCGTATCGCCTTGATGACGTCGGGGCCGTAGGAGATGTTCGGCACAAAGTGCCCGTCCATCACGTCGAGATGGATCCAGTCGGCGCCGGCCTGGTCGACGGCGCGGACCTCCTCGCCGAGCTTTGAGAAATCCGACGCCAGGATCGACGGAGCGATAACGAGGGGACGCGGGGTGAATGACTGAGTCATGTCAGCTGTTCCGGAAGACTTCAGGGGGCGACGGGTGAGTCCGCCTAACATGCGGACGCGTGGCGGGCAATGCGAGCGGACGGCGCTCTGCGGCCGGAAAATTCTTCCGCCGGCGGCAGCTCTTGCCGGGTGCGCGGAACCCGCTTCGACGCGGGAACGCCTGGTTTTACTGGGTTTTTGCCATGGCACGCCCTTTGCTCAGCCATTGACCAGCGTTTGAGCCGCCAGGCGCGGCCCTGTTGGAGTATTGCCATGCTGTTCGCCCTTGGCGCTGCGTCGTCGGCCATTGACCTCTTGAGCTCGCTGATGTCGTCGAAGTCGACGACCAAAACCGGCAGCTCTGGTCAGGGGAATCAGACCACCGGCCAGTTCGCCCCTTCGACCGGTACATCGACGTCGGCCGGCAGCAGCACCGGTACCGGCTCGGGCAGCGGCTCCGGGCAGATTTCGCCGCTGACGATGGGCGCGCTGATTTCCGCGCAAAGCCAGTCCCAGACCGCGGTTTCAAACAGCCCGACGGCGGCCAGCCGCTCGGATGCGCTCAAGGACCTGTTCTCGCAGATCGATGCCGACGGCAACGGCAAGATCACCCAGTCGGAATTCGAGAACGCGCTCGGCGCCGGCGGCACCAACACGGCGCAGGCCGACGACGTGTTCTCCAAGCTCGACGGCAATGGCGACGGTAACGTCAGCCTCGACGAGATGTCCCAGGCCTTGCAGGGCCACAAGGACGGTGGCCATCATCGCCATCACATGGCCAGCGGCTCGACCGATGGATCCGGCTCCGGCGCGGGCGGATCGAGCTCCGATCCCTTGATGCAGGCGCTGGACGGTGCGACCTCGACGTCGGTGACCAACAGCGACGGCTCGACCACGACGACGACGACCTATGCCGACGGCTCGAAGGTGGCGATGACGACGCCGGCCACATCCTCCGCGACCCTCAACGCGGCCTCGTCGTACAATATCGTCGAGCAGCTGATCCAGCGCCAGGCGAAGGCGATCTCGGCGCAGGACTTCGCTGCGGTTTCGGTCAGCGCGTAGCTCGACACACTGGGCATCGAATAGTGCAGGCTGCCTCTGCTTCGCCTCGCCCCGCGTGCGGGGAGAGGCCGGAACGCATCGTCAGATGCGATCCGGGTGAGGGGGAGTCTCCGCGAGCGCGTCGCTTCAACTTGAACTAACCGAACCTGTCCCGCCAGCTCGGCAGCGCGCCGGCGAATGGCAGCGCGGTCGCTGAATGGACGCCGCGGGCGATGGCGCGCGCCACGGTGTTGGCGGCGAGCGCACCGAGCTTGGTGAGGCCGAACAGCGGATCGATCGGCCTGGCGCCGGTCGCGGCGGCAAACACCACGTCGCCGTCGAGCGGGGCGTGCACGGGATAGATCGCGCGCGCCATGCCGGTCTGCGCGATCATCGCAAGCCGCCGCGCCTGCGGCTTCGTCAGCTGCGCGTCGGTCACCACGACGACGAGGGTGGTGTTCTCGGCGGCGCTGGCGTCGGCGCCGCCCTTCAGCCGCGGCTTCAGCATGTCCGGCGTGAACGCGGGCGGCAGGCCGCGTCCGCCGAACTCGCCGCCGACCTCGAACGGCGCCGCCCAGAACCAGGGGCCGCTGCCGACCGTGACGCTGCCGACCGCGTTGACCACCGCGAGCGCCGCGACCGTCACGCCATCGTCGGTCACGTCGGACGCCGAGCCCAGGCCGCCCTTCAGGTTGGCCGTGGTCGCGCCCATGCCGGCGCCGACGCTGCCGAGCTCAAAGTCGTCGGAGGCGGCATTGGCCGCCGCGTAGCCGAGGTCGCGATAGGGCGGGAAGCGTCCCCACGCCTTGTTGCCGCCGTTGAGCAGGTCGAAGCAGATCGCGCCCGGCACGATCGGGATCACCGCGTCGCGGATGCGGAAGCCGCGGCCGCGCTCGGCAAGCCAGGCCTGCACGCCGCCGGCGGCGTCGAGCCCGTGCGCCGAGCCGCCGGACAGCGCGATGGCGTCGATTGCCTCGACGACGTTGTGCGGCGAAAGCAGCGCTTCCTCGCGGGTGCCCGGACCGCCGCCGCGGACATCGATCGAGGCGACCGCCGGCCGCTCGAACAGGATGGCGGTGACGCCGGAGGCGACCGTTGGATCGTCGGCATGGCCGACGGCAACGCCGGCAATATCGGTGAGAAGGTTTTTCACGATGGTCCATCCGCCTGCTGTCCGATCGATCCGGTATAGCAGCCGCGACGGATGCATCAACCGTCGGGCGCGGGCGGGCGGAGACGTGCGGTAAGACTTGCGGGCGTCAGGTCAAAAAAACGCCCCGGCGGACCGGGGCGTTCTCGGATCTCTGATTGGATCAGACGCGCGAGAGGCTCAGGAGCCCTTCGGATTGATCTCGGTGTAGTTGCCCTTGGCGTCCCACTTGTAGACGACGTAATCGATCGCCTTGATGTCGCCCTTGGCGTCGAAGGCCATCTTGCCGAGCACGGTGTCCCACTCGCCGGCCTTGATGGCGTCCATCACCTTCTTGGCGTCGGTGGTGCCGGCCTTGGCGACGGCCTGGGTCCAGACCTGCATCGCGGCGTAGGTGTAGAGCGTGTAGCCCTCGGGGTCGATGTTCTTGGCCTTGAACTTCTCGACGATCGCCTTCGCGGTCGGCTTGTTGCGCGGGTCGGGGCCGAAGGTGAACAGCGTGCCTTCGGCGGCGGGGCCGGTGATCGAGGCGAACTCCTTGTCGTTCATGGCATCGCCCGCCATCAGCACGGTCTGCAGGCCCTGGTCGCGCATCTGGCGCAGGATCAGGCCGGCTTCCTGATGGTAGCCGCCGACATAGACCAGATCGATGTTGTCGCGCTTCAGGCGCGAGACGATCGAGTTGAAGTCCTTGTCGCCCTTGTTGTAGGACTCGAACATCTTCTCCTGGAAGCCGGCCTTGTTCAGCGCCTTCTTGGTCTCGTCGGCGAGGCCTTTGCCGTAGGTGGTCTTGTCGTTCAGGATCGCGACGTTCTTGCCCTTGTAGTTCTTCATGATGTAGTCGGCGGCGACCAGGCCCTGCTGGTCGTCACGGCCGCAGACGCGCGCCACGTTCCAAAGCTTGCGCTCGGTGAACAGCGGATTGGTCGAGGCCGGAGTGATCTGCAGCACATTGGCGTCGGCATAGGCCTCCGAGGCCGGGATCGAGGACGACGAGCAGAAATGGCCGGCCACGAACGGGATCTTCGAAGAGCCGATCTTTTCCGCGATCGAGCGCGCCTGCTTCGGATCGCAGGCATCGTCGTCGGCTTCCAGCGCGAGCTTCTTGCCGAGCACGCCGCCGGCGGCGTTGATGTCGGCGACCGCCTGCTCGGCGCCGTTCTTCATCTGCCGGCCGAAAGCGGATTCGGAGCCCGTCATCGGGCCCGCGACGGCGATGGTGATGTCTTGCGCGAACGCGCTCGCCGATAATGCGAACGAAGCGCCAAGTGCCAGGCCGATCAGCTTCAGTGATTTCATGAGACGTCCCTCGTGGTCGTTGCCTCTTGCGGAAGGGCCCGGCACGCCGGGCCCCAAAACCGCTGGCATTCTCAGCTGATTTCGCGGCGAAGTCACCGGCAATTTTCAGGCAAATCGACGCTGCATCCGCCGCGTCTTGCTTGCGGGGGCGGCACGGAACGTCAAGCTAGCCGCGGCGGCCGCCTTCCAGATAGGCGGCGCGGATTTCCGGGCGCTGCAGCAATTCGGCGCCGGTTCCGGCCAGCGTGATCAGCCCGTTGACCATGACATAGCCGCGATGGGCGAGCTTCAGCGCATGGTTGGCGTTCTGCTCCACGATCAGCACGGTGAGGCCGTCCTGCCGGTTCAGCGTGCGGATGGCGTCGAAGATCTGCCGCGCGATCAGCGGCGCGAGCCCGAGCGAGGGCTCGTCCAGCATCAACAGCCGCGGCCGGCTCATCAAGGCGCGGCCGATCGCCAGCATCTGCTGCTCGCCGCCTGACAGCGTGCCGCCGCGTTGTGCGACGCGTTCCTTCAGGCGCGGGAACAGCGCGAACACCCGCTCCAGCCCGGCTGCGCGTTCGGCCTCGCTGCATTCGGTGGCATCGGCGCCCATCTGCAGGTTTTCCGCGACGCTCATGCGCGGAAAGATCCGCCGGCCCTCCGGCGATTGTGCGATGCGCAGCCGCGCGATCTCGTGGGTCGGCACGCCGGTGATGTCACGGCCGTCGAATTCGATGGCGCCGGCGCGGGCGCGCGGCCTGCCGAAAATCGTCATCATCAGCGTCGACTTGCCGGCGCCGTTGGCGCCGATCAGGGCGACGATCTCCCCGCGATTGATCTCGATATCGACGCCCTTCAGCGCCTCGATCTTGCCATACGCCGCGCGCACGCCGCGCACCGCGAGCAGGGGTGTCGTTGCCTGTGCCGCGCTCACGTGCCGCTCTCCATCACGGCGATCGCCTCTTCCTCGTCGGCGCCGAGATAGGCGGCGATCACCTTGGGGTCGTCGCGCACCGTCTGCGGCGTGCCTTCGGCGATCTTGACGCCGTAATCCATGACCACGACGTGATCGGAGATCTCCATCACGACCGACATGTCGTGTTCGATCAGGAGGATCGAGGTGCCCTGTTCGTTGCGGATCGACAGCAGCAGCTCGTTGAGCCCGCCGCTCTCGCGCGCGTTCAGACCGGCCGCCGGCTCGTCGAGACAGAGCAGCACAGGTTCAGTGCACATCGCGCGCGCGATCTCGAGCCTGCGCTGGTCGCCATAGGGCAAATTGCCCGCGGCATCGTCGGCGCGCTCGAGCAGGCCGACGCGCGCAAGCCAGGTCCGCGCCAGATCGATGGCGCGCTGCTCGGCCTCGCGCCAGGACGGCAGGCCGAGCAGCCCGAGCAGGGTCAGGCCCGAGGCGCGCATCAGCGCGTTGTGCTGGGCGACCATCAGATTTTCCAGCGCGGTCATGCCGGGAAACAGCCGGATGTTCTGGAAGGTGCGCGCCACCTTGGCCTGCTTGGAGATGCGGAAATCGTTCAGCCGCTCGAGCTGGATGGTGCGGCCGTCGTCATGGGCGAGGCGGATCGCGCCTCCGCTCGGCCGGTAGAACCCGGTGATGCAGTTGAACACGGTGGTCTTGCCGGCGCCGTTCGGCCCGATCAGCGCGGTGATCTTGCGCCGCTCGGCGGCAAAGGACAGCTCGTTGACGGCGACGATGCCGCCGAAGCGCATCATCAGGCGGTCGACGGTGAGGATGGGGTCGCCGCTCATCCGTGGCCCTCCTTGACGAGGTCGGACGAGATCGCCTGGTTGCGTTCCAGGAACACGGTCGGCGCGCGATGGCCGATCAGCCCGCGCGGCCGCCAGATCATCAGCAGCACCATCGCCATGCCGAACACCAGCATGCGGTATTGATCGAGGCCGCGGAACAGCTCGAAGCCGCCGATCATGGTCAGCGCGGCGAGCGCCACGCCAAGCTGCGAGCCCATGCCGCCGAGCACCACGATCGCCAGCACCAGCGCCGATTCCTGGAAGGTGAAGGATTCCGGGCTGATGAAGCCCTGCCGGGTGGCGAAGAACGCGCCGGCGAGGCCGCCGAACATCGCGCCGGTCGCGAACGCCGTCAGCTTGGTGGTCGTGGTGTTGATGCCGAGCGCGCGGCAGGCGACCTCGTCCTCGCGCAGCGCCTCCCAGGCGCGGCCGATCGGCAGCCGCCGCAGCCGGATCGTCACCCAGTTGGTGATCAGCGCCATCGCCAGGATCAGATAGAACAGGAAGACGAGGCGGTGGGTCGGCGAGAATTCGATGCCGAGCTTGGCGGCGAGCCCGTCGTCACCCGCCGTCAGCGGAATGCCGAACATGGTCGGGCGGGGAATTCCCGAGACGCCGTTGGGGCCGCCGGTCAGGCTCTGCCAGTTGATGATGACGAGGCGGATGATCTCGCCGAAGGCGAGCGTCACGATCGCGAGATAGTCGCCGCGCAGCCGCAGCACCGGGAAGCCGAGCAGCACGCCCCAGAACGCCGCCAGGATGCCGGCAAGCGGCAGGCAGACCCAGAACGACAATCCGAAATTGGTCGCAAGCAACGCATAGGAATAGGCGCCGACCGCGTAGAATGCGACGTAGCCGAGGTCGAGCAGACCGGCGAGGCCGACCACGACGTTCAATCCCCATCCCAGCATCACATAGGTCAGGACCAGGATCGATAGGTCGAGAATGTAGCGCTGGTTGTAGAAGATCACAGGCACGAGGAAGGTGAACACCAGGAGCGCCGGCGCCAGCCAGCGGCCGGCGAACGACATCGCTGATTGCACCGGCTTCGGCACGATGCGGTCCTTGTCGACCGGCCCCCACCACTGCCGCAGCAACTCGACGACGATGCTGCCGCCGAACACCGCGCCGACAAGGGCTGCAAGGTCGCCGAACCGCGTCCAGTAGATCAGGCCGCCCTGCGGCCCGGCTTCGGTGCGAATGCCGATCATCAGCGAGAACAGCACCAGCGCAACAAGGGCGCTGATCAGGGCTTTCTTGAGAATGAAGGCGCTGCCCGAGGGCTGCGCGGCGTGCGAGGGGCGGGCTGAGGTCGCGCTCACGAAGTGCCTGTCAGACTTTTTCGACTTCGGGACGGCCAAGCAGGCCGGTCGGCATGAAGATCAGCACCACGATCAGGATCGAGAACGCGGCGACGTCCTTGTACTCCACCGAGAAATAGGCCGACCAGAACGTCTCGATCAGGCCGATCGCGAGCCCGCCGAGCATCGCGCCCGGCAGCGAGCCGATGCCGCCGAGCACGGCGGCGGTGAACGCCTTGATGCCGGCGACGAAGCCCATGAAGAAATCGACCAGGCCGTAATACAAGAGATACATCATGCCTGCGACCGCGGCGAGCGCGGCGCCGATCACGAAGGTCATCGAGATGGTGCGGTCGACGTCGACGCCGAGCAGCGCGGCCATGGTCTGGTCCTGCTCGCAGGCGCGCATGTCGCGTCCGAGCCGGGTGCGCGAGACCAGCCAGGTGAACAGCGCCAGCACCACGATGGTGGCCAGCACGACCATGATCTGGATGTTGGAGAGCTGCACGGCGAAGCCCGACGAGCCTTCATGCAGCGTGTAGCCGCCGGTGATGATCGGCGGCACCGGCTTCACCCGCGCGCCCTGCGACACCTGTGAGAAATTGGTCAGCACGAACGACATGCCGATCGCCGAGAGCATCGGCGCCAGGCGGAACGAATGCCTTAAGGGTCGGTAGGCGATGCGCTCGATGGTCCAGCCGTAGAGCGCCGTGATCGCCATCGAGACCAGCAGCACGATCAGCAGGATCAGGGGGATCGCGGTGAGGCCGAGCGACACCAGCACCAGGAACGAGATCAGCGCGATGAAGCCGCCGATCATGAAGATGTCGCCATGGGCGAAGTTGATCATGCCGACGATGCCGTAGACCATCGTGTAGCCGATGGCGATCAGGCCGTAGATCGAACCGAGCACGAGGCCGTTGATCAATTGCTGGGCGAAATAATCCATACGCTGCCGTCAGAGCCTGTTCGGTTGAGAACCGACCAGGCTCTCGTGTTGATCTGGACGCGCTTTCTTCACGCGAACCGGTTCCCACTTCGCTCGAAAACGCTACGTCGAGGGTGACGCGGCGAGGGCCCCGGCAGCCTGATCCGTCGCGTCGTGTCGTTTTCTAACAGTGGAACCCCGGGCGCGGCAACAGCGTGGCAGCAGCAGAAAGGGCTTGTACATAACTAGTTTGGCGGATGCGGTTCCGATGTCACAGGGCCGACATGGCCTTGCCTTGCAATGATCACGCCGGAACCCGTGTTCCCCGAGCAACCGCGCTTCCGACGCGCGCGTTGTCCCCAGCTTGATGAAAGCAAAGGGAGTAGCTGAATGAGCAACCCAAATCAGAATCCGGGACAGCCGAACCAGAACCCCAATCAGAAGCCCGGCCAGCAGCAGCAGGGCGGCGGCCAGAAGCCCGGCCAGCAACAGCAGGATCCGGGCCGGCACGGCCAGAAGCCCAATCCGGAGCGCTAATTCGGACAATTGAGCCGAACTAGCAGGGAGGCCTCGCCGATAGGCGAGGCCTCCCTTGTTCAGGCTTAGACCCTTTCGCTTGGGCTGTCTTGTTCAGGCCAACTGGTCGGCGAAGCGGCCGCGGAAGGCGTACGAACCGAAATGCGCAAGCTCGCTTCGAAGGTCGAGCCAGATTTCGCCGCCGAGATCGATCCAGCGCCGGCAGAACGCGTAATCTTCGGACAAATACTCGCCGGTCGTCTTGTCGGTCATGCATTCGAACAGCGACACGCGGTCGAGGTCGGCGCGCACGAGGTCGCCGGTGTTCAAGTCGTTGCTCTTGTGGTTCGCACGATATTTGAGTTCGGGATGGGCGTCGCACAGCCTGACGAGGGCGGATCGCTTCATCATGAGAAAGCCGGTTCCGGCATAGCGGACCTTGGCGAAGCCGTCGCCGCGAGATGTGATCTGGTCGCCCTCCCATGTGACGACATAGTCCAGCGAGGATGACGCGAGGTTCTTGCGCTTGGCGTCCGCAGCCCGCTGCACCTTTGCCCAATCGATGTGCTTGAGCGGATAGGCCGCGGCGGAAACGTCGGCGCCGCAATCCAGCAGCCGGAACACGGACTCGGGTTCGAACCCGATATCGGCATCGATGAACTGGAGATGGCTGGCGCCGGATGCAAGGAATTGGTGGGCCAGTTCGTTCCGGGCGCGCACGATCAGCGATTCGTTTCCGATCAGATGGAACTGGATGTCGATGCCCCGGGCGGTGGCCGCAGCCTGAAGCTTCAGGGCGGACAACACATAGGCCATCTTCAGATCGCCGCCGTAGCAGGGCGTTGCGACGAAAACGCGCGTTCTTTCGGTCATTTTACCCCCCTTATCCCCGGCCGGCGCCGATCTTGCGCAGATCCCGGCCTCGATCCGGAACCATCGCATCGCGCTTAACCTTAACAAAGGGTTTAAATTGCTGCCGGCAATTGATCGGCGTTAGCTCGCGCCCTGAACCGTCGCCGGTCTGAAAGGCGCGGGAAGCACGGGAAGCGGCAATGTCGAACAACTGGCGGATTAGCTCCTTCAACGGCGCGCTGCTTGCGGCCTATTTCATTCCGGTCTGGACCATCATCGCCTTCAGCATCATGGTGTCGCCGATCCACGGCCTCTATGACCGGCCGAGCGTGTCGATCGCGTTCTATGCCAGCGACTATCTGCACCTCGGCAAGATGGCGACGGTGCGCCTCGCATGGCTGCTCGCGCTGGCGCGGATCACCGTGGTGGCGTTCTTCACAGTCTTCCTCGCGATGGCCGCCTTCTCGCCGCTGCGCAAGAGCAGCAGCGGTGCCGACGAGGCGCTCGCGGTGGCGCTCTGCCTCGGCAACGTGCTGAGCTTCGCCAGCATGATGATGGCTTCCAAGGTCGGCGAGGTCGAAGCGATGCGCATGCACGCGTCCGAGCTTCTGATGCTGCTCGGGACCGCGATCGTGATGCTGTTCGAGACCTCGCCGAAGCGAGCCGTCGAAGCGCCTGTCGTCGAGGCGAGCGCGCCTGCGAGCGAGCTATCCCTTCAGCAGCCCTAATTCGGCAATGATCGCGCCGGCTTCCTTGACGGCGTGGTTGGCCGCTGGCACGCCGCAATAGATCGCCTGCTGCAGCAGGATCTCCTTGATGTCGTCGGGCGTGAAGCCGCCCTCGGCGAGCGCGGCGCGCACATGCAGACGGAATTCGTCCCACTGGCCGAGCGCGACCATGGTGCCGATCACAAGCACGCGGCGGGTGCGGTGATCGAAATGCGGCCGGGTCCAGATGTCGCCCCACGCATAGCGCGTGATCAGGTCCTGGAAGTCGGTGTTGAACGCGTTGCGGTTCTTGATCGACTTGTCGACCCATTCATTGCCGAGCACCTTGCGGCGCTGCGTCATGCCGTCGTCGCGGCGCTGATTGTCGTCCATGGATGTCTCCTCATGAAATCGTAGCCCGGATGGAGCGCAGCGCAATCCGGGGCTTCAGCGTTGGCCGAAAGACTTGTCCCGGATTTCGCTTCGCTGCATCCGGGCTACGCACTGGGTCATTCTGGGGCGATGCGAAGCATCGAACCCGGAATCTCGAGATTCCGGGTTCGGTCCTGCGGACCGCCCCGGAATGACGATGACTGTTACCGTTGCGTCAGGAAGCCGACTACGGCTTCGGTGAAGGCGTGCGACTGCTCGACATTGGAAATGTGCGCGGCGTCGAGCAGCGTCATGCTGGCGCCGGGAATGCCGCTGCGGATCATTTCGCCTGCCGACACCGGCGTTGCCATGTCCTGCTTTCCCGCGATCACCAGGGTCGGGCTCTTGATCTTCGGCAGCAGCGCGCGCTGGTCGAGTGTCGACAGCGCCTCGCAACAGGCGAGATAGCCTTCGACCGGCGAGGCAACCAGCATCGCCTTCATGCGCGCCGCGGTTTCCGGCTCGCGCTCGCGGAAATCGGCGGTCAGCCAGCCGGCGATCACGGCGTCGGCGACGGCGGCGATGCCGCCTTCCTTCACCGCCTTGATGCGGTTCAGCCAGTTGGTCGGATCGGGATAGTAGCAGGCGGTGTTGGCCAGGATGATCTTGCCGAATCTTTCCGGGGCATTCGCTCCCAGCCACTGTCCGACCATGCCGCCCATCGACAGGCCGCACCAGTGCACCTTCTCGATGTTGAGGTCGTCGAGGATCGCCAGCACGTCGCGGCCGAACCGCTCCATGGAGTAGGGGCCCGCCGGCACGCCGGATTTGCCGTGACCGCGGCGGTCGTAGCGGATGACGCGGAACAGCTGCGTTAGTGCCCGCATCTGCGGCTCCCACATCTGCAAGGTGCAGCCGAGCGAGTTCGACAGCATCAAGGTCGGCCCGCCGTCGCGGCCGTCCACCTGGACGTTGAGCAGGCACCCGTCGGCGTTGATCATCGGCATCGTCTTGTCCCTCCCGTTATGCGCTTGCCGGGTCACCTGCGCGAAGACGCGCTTCGCGCTTTTGCCCGGCAATGACATCGTCGCTATTTGTCATCCAGTGAAGCCAGCAGGCGGTCGATCAGCGCCTGCGAGGCGCCCTGATAGGCCATCGGCTTGAACAGCTTCGCGATTCGTTTCGCGTCGAGATGTGCGGTGACCTTGGCGTCCGCCGACAGCACGTCGCGCAGATGCTTCTTCTCCGCGACCGCGCGCTTGCTGGCGGCTTCGATCAGATGATGGGCGTCGCTCTTGCCGATCTTGTCGGCGAGCGCAAAGGTGATGGCTTCCGCCATGATCAACCCCTGAGTCGCATCGAGATTGACGCGCATCCGCGCCGCATCGACCTCGAGCCCTTCGGCGAGATCGACGATGGCGGCAAGCGCGCCCGAGGTCACCAGCATCAGGCCCGGCAAGGTCGGCCATTCCGCATGCCACGGACCGGCGCTGCGCTCATGGTCCTGCACCTGAGCGGCGAAGATCGTCGCGGCAAGATTCGGCGCCATGGTCGCAGCCCCTAGCGCGCTCGCGGCAGCGACCGGATTGCGCTTGTGCGGCATGGTGGAGGAGCCGCCGCGGCCGGCGCCGGCGGGCTCGAAGGCCTCGCCGACATCGGTCTGCATCATCAGCGAAACGTCGCGCGCGATCTTGCCGCAGCTGCCGGCGAGGATGGCGAACACCGACGCGGCCTCGGCGATGCGGTCGCGATGGGTATGCCAGGGCGCATCCGGCAGCGGCAGATCGAGCTCTTGCGCAAGGGCGGTGGCGACCGCGAGGCCCTTGTCGCCGAGCGCGGCGAGCGTCCCGGCGGCGCCGCCGAATTGCAGCGCCAGCGTCTCGCGGCGCAGGCGCAGCAAGCGCTTGCGGGAGCGATGCAGCGCCGCGGCATATTCGGCGAGCTTGAGGCCGAACGGCATCGGCAGCGCGTGCTGCAGCCAGGTCCGCGCCACCACGGCGGTGTCGCGATGGGCGCGCGCAAGCCCGGCGAAGCCGGCGACGGCGCGGTCGAGGTCGGTCAGCAGCGCGTCGATCCCCGCGCGCAGCGACAGCATGGTCGCGGTGTCGATGACGTCCTGGCTGGTCGCGCCCCAATGCACGTAGCGCGCCGCCTCGGCGTCCGCCTTGGCGACATTGGCGGTCAGGGCCTTCACCAGCGGGATCGCCAGATTGCCGGACCGCGTCGCGGCGTCGGCCAGCGCGGCCAGGTCGAATGATTCGGCCTTGCAGGCGGCGCCGATTGGTCCTGCGCCAGCTGCGGGAATTACCCCGCAGGCCACCTCGGCTCGGGCCAGCGCGGCCTCGAAATCCAGCATGTTCTGCAGCGTGGCGGCGTCGTCGCACACCGCGCGCATCGCGGCGCTCGACAGCATCGGCGCAAGCAGGGGAGAGAGGGCTGTGCTCATGGCCGGCGACCTAACCACTGTCGCGCGTCGATGCCAATGCCCCGGGGCTGCCTGCATTTTCAACAACGGGGATTGCGCGATTTCGTGAACGATAGGCTTGGCTTGCTGCGGTTGCGAATATGCATCGCTCATCCTCCGAAGGTGCCCTTTCCTTTGTGTCCCGGCTGCTTTACTTGGGGGAAAAGGTTCTAGCGATCGAGGAGGTCCCCTATGGCCATGACAATGACCGGCGAAGTCCAGCTTGCAGCGCCGCGCCAGGCTGTGTGGGACAAGCTCAACGATCCCGAAGTTTTGAAGGCCTGCATTCCCGGCTGCGAGGAGCTGGAGAAGACCGACGAGGGCGGCTTCCGCGCCACCGCCAAGATGAAGGTCGGCCCGGTCTCGGCCCGCTTCAAGGGCAAGGTCACATTGAGCGATCTCGACCCGCCGAACGGCTACAAGATCTCAGGCGAAGGCGAGGGCGGGGTCGCCGGCTTTGCCAAGGGCGGCGCCACCGTTGGCCTTGCCGACAAGGATGGCGGCACGCTTCTGAGCTACAATGTGGAGGCGCAGATCGGCGGCAAGCTCGCCCAGCTCGGCCAGCGCCTGATCAACGGCGCCGCCAAGAAGCTGGCCGATGAATTCTTTGCAAATTTCGCCAAGGCGGTGCAGGGTTAGCCCCGCCTTTCGGCTGGATTATTCAGGTCCGGCCATGTCCTGGATGGGTGGCTCGAAAGGTTGCCCATCGCGGGGCGCGCCCATATTATGCCGTCTGGAATGATTTAAAACCGCCTGCTTCGCCGATATGCGGTGGCGCAGATAAGAGAGTGCTGATGGCCAAGATTTCAATGATCGTGAACGGCAACCCCGTGAACGCGAATGTCGACCCCCGTACCCTTCTGGTCCAGTTTCTGCGCGAAAACCTGCGGCTGACCGGCACCCATGTCGGCTGCGACACCTCGCAGTGCGGCGCCTGCGTCGTGCATCTGGACGGCAGGGCGGTGAAGTCCTGCACGACGCTTGCGGTGATGGCCGACGGTCACGAGGTCAAGACCATCGAGGGGCTTGCGGCCGATGGCGCGCCGCTGCACCCGATGCAGGAGGCCTTCCGCGAGCATCACGGCCTGCAGTGCGGCTTCTGCACGCCGGGCATGATCATGACCGCGGTCGACCTGGTCCATCGCAAGGGCCACGAGCTCTCCGACGAGGTGATCCGCGAGGAGCTGGAAGGCAATCTGTGCCGCTGCACCGGCTACCAGAACATCGTCGCTTCGATCGCCGCCGGCGCCAAGGCGATGGCGAAGTCGGACCTCGCTTAATCCGCAATTCATCGCGAGCGCGATCAGGACATTCCAATGTACGAATTCAAATATCACCGTCCCGGCACCGTGCGGCAGGCCGCCAACCTGCTGGTGAAGAACGAGGACGCCAAGCTGATCGCCGGCGGCCACACGCTGGTGCCGGTCATGAAGCAGCGGCTCGCCAGCCCGCCGCATCTGGTCGACCTCTCCCACATCGAAGGTCTCGACACGATCGAGATGAAGGGCCGCTCGCTGGTGATCGGCGCCACCGCCAAGCACGCCGAGGTCGCGAACTCCGCGGTCGTGGGTGAGGCGATCCCGGCGCTGGCCGAGCTTGCCGGCCTGATCGGCGATCCCGCCGTGCGCCACCGCGGCACCATCGGCGGCTCGCTCGCCAACAACGACCCGACCGCCGACTATCCGGCCGCGGTGCTGGCGCTGGGCGCGACCATCGTCACCAACAAGCGCCGCCTCAAGGCCGAGGAGTATTTCCAGGGCCTGTTCTCGACCGCGCTGGAGGCCGACGAGATCATCACCAAGGTGATGTTCCCGGTGCCGAAGAAGGCGGCCTACGTCAAGTTCCGCAACCAGGCCTCGCGTTATGCGTTGGTCGGGGTGTTCGTGGCAAAGCGTCCGTCCGACGTGCGCGTCGCGGTCACCGGTGCGGGCTCCGACGGCGTCTTCCGCGTCACCGCGTTCGAGGACGCCCTGAAGAAGCGCTTCTCGCACAAGGTGCTCGACGGCATCGCGGTTTCGGCCGACGGGCTGAACAGCGACCTGCACGGCAGTGCGGAATACCGCGCCCATCTGATCGGCGTTTTGACGCGCAGGGCGGTGGAAGCCGCGAACGCCAAGGACTAAGTACCAAGGCGTGACTTTGCTGACCTCTGTTCGAAGACTGGCTGTTCCATGAGTGCATCGGCGTTACCCACTTCCGTCGATGCGCTCGAGGATCTCCTGACCTCGCGCGGCTATCTCGCCGAGCGGTCGCTCGCGACCGTGACCTATCTCGCGCTGCGGATGGGCCGGCCGCTGTTCCTCGAGGGCGAAGCCGGTGTCGGCAAGACCGAGATCGCAAAGGTGTTGTCGGCGGCGCTGGGGCGCAAGCTGATCCGCCTGCAATGCTATGAAGGCCTCGACGTCGCCTCTGCGGTCTATGAGTGGAGCAGCGCGGCGCAGATGATCGCGATCCGCCTTGCGGAGGCTTCCGGCGATACCGATCGCGACCAGCTCGCCAGCGACATTTTCGCCGAACGCTTCCTGATCAAGCGGCCGCTGCTGCAGGCGCTCGAGCCCGATGTCGCGGGCCCTCCGGTGCTGCTGATCGACGAGCTCGACCGCGCCGACGAGGCGTTCGAGGCGTATCTCCTGGAAATCCTAAGCGACTTCCAGGTCACCATCCCCGAGCTCGGCACCGTGAAGGCGCCGGCGCCGCCGATCGTGATCATCACCTCGAACCGCACCCGCGAAATTCACGACGCGCTGAAGCGGCGCTGCCTCTATCACTGGGTGGATTATCCCACAGCCGAGCGCGAGCTCGCGATCGTCAAGTCGCGGGTGCCGAACATCTCCGCCAAGCTGTCGCAGCAGGTCGTCCGTTTCGTGCAGGCGCTGCGCAGCCAGGACTTCTACAAGTCGCCGGGCGTTGCCGAGACCATCGACTGGGCGACTGCGCTGTCCGAGCTCGACGCCCGCTCGCTGACGCCGCAGGTTGTCGGCGACACGCTGGGCGCGCTCTTGAAGTATCAGGACGACATCGCGCGCATGCAGGGCGATGCGCTGCAGAAGACATTGAAGGAAGCGACGAGCGACTAGCCGTCATTCCGGGGCACGCGAAGCGTGAACCCGGAATCTCGCGCCGCAATCTCCAGATTCCGGATCCGCACTTCGTGCGGTCCGGAATGACGAGGCCAAACAACAATGGCGATCAACCACCTCGCGCCTCCGACCGGCCACATGGCCGACAACGTGATCGGCTTTGCCCGCGCGCTGCGGGCGGCCGGGCTTCCCGTCGGGCCGGGCTCGGTGATCGACGCGCTCGATGCGCTGCAGCTGATCGAGGTCGGGCATCGCGCCGATTTCTACGCCACGCTGGAAGCGATCTTCGTCAAGCGCCACGAGCACGCGCTGATCTTCCGCCAGGCCTTTATGCTGTTCTTCCGTGCCGCCGAGGAGTGGAAGAGCATGCTGGATTCGGTGCCGCTGCCGGATCACGCCAGGAAGAAGCCGCCGCCGGCCTCGCGCCGCGTCCAGGAGGCGATGGCGCAGCCGGCGCGGAGCGAGGAGCGGCCGCAGGCCCAGGAGCAGGAGCTGAAGCTCTCGGTCTCCGACAAGGAGATCCTGCAGAAGAAGGATTTTGCGCAGATGACCGCGGCGGAGATCGCCGAGGTGACGCGCGAGATCGCCAAGATGCGGCTGCCGCAGGCCGAGCTCGTGACCCGCCGCTACCAGCCGGATGCGCGGGGCCTCCGGCTCGACATGCGCCGCACCGTGCGCAACTCGCTGCGCACCGGCGGCGAGATCATCGACATCCGAAAGCTCGGCCGGATCGAGAAGCCGGCGCCGATCGTGGCGCTGCTCGATATCTCCGGCTCGATGAGCGAGTACACCCGCCTGTTCCTGCATTTCCTGCATGCCATCACCGACTACCGCAAGCGGGTCTCGGTATTCCTGTTCGGCACCCGCCTGACCAATGTGACGCGGGCGTTACGGGCCCGTGACCCCGACGAGGCGCTGGCGAGCTGCTCGTCCTCGGTCGAGGACTGGGCCGGCGGGACGCGGATCGCGACCTCGCTGCACAGCTTCAACCAGCTCTGGGCCCGCCGGGTGCTCGGGCAGGGCGCCATCGTCCTCCTTATATCCGATGGACTAGAACGGGAGGCTGATGCCAAACTGGCCTTCGAGATGGACCGATTGCACCGTTCCTGCCGCCGCCTGATCTGGCTCAATCCGCTGCTGCGCTACTCCGGCTTCGAGGCCAAGGCGCAGGGCATCAAAATGATGTTGCCCCACGTTGACGAATTTCGCCCGGTGCATAACTTGACGTCCATCAAGGGCTTGATCGGGGCGCTGTCATCCCCGCCGCCGGCGCACCACCGCAGCCTGATCCGCTCTGTAGCCTAAGAAGCATCCGATTTCACAGGAGGCCGCCATGCTGAACCGCGACGAAGACATCCTGCAGGCCGCCGAGACCTGGCAGAAAGAGGGCCATGGCGTGGCGCTTGCCACCGTGGTCGAGACCTGGGGCTCGGCGCCGCGCCCGGCCGGCTCGAGCCTCGTCATCAATGACGACGGCACGTTCCTCGGCTCGGTCTCCGGCGGTTGCGTCGAGGGCGCTGTGGTGACGGAAGCGCTCGACGTCATCGCCAGCGGCCAGCCAAAAATGCTCGAATTCGGCGTTGCCGACGAGACGGCCTGGAATGTCGGCCTGTCCTGCGGCGGCACTATCCGCGTGTTCGTCGAGAAGGTTGGTTAGCCGTGAAGCTCGAGATCCTGAAAGAGCTGAACGCCGAGCGCGCCGCGCGCCGCCCGGTCATCATCGTCACCGACACCGCCAATGGCGATCAGCGCCTGGTCAAGGCCGCAGACATCGCCGCCGATCCGCTGCGCGCCGAGCTCGCAAAGCAGCTCAGGATGGGCAAGAGCGGCAATGTCGAGGTATCAGGCAAAAAATTGTTCCTCAACGTCTACGCGCCGACCGCAAAGCTCGTGATCATCGGCGCGGTCCATATCAGCCAGGCGCTGGCGCCGCTGGCGCGCTCGCTCGACTATGACGTCACGGTGGTCGATCCGCGCACCGCGTTTGCGAGCCCGGAGCGCTTCCCCGACGTGCCGCTGGTCGCCGAATGGCCCGACGTCGCGCTGCCGCCGCTCAACGTCGATCACTACACCGCCTTCGTCGCGGTGACGCATGATCCGAAGATCGACGATCCGGCGCTGCTGCATGCCTTCGACCGCGACTGCTTCTATATCGGCGCGCTGGGCTCGCGGAAGACCCACGCCAAGCGCGCCGAGCGGCTGCGCGCGCAGGGCGCCAAAGACAGCGACATCGCGCGCATCCACGCGCCGATCGGTCTCGACATCGGCGCGGTGTCGCCGTCGGAGATCGCGGTCGCGATCATGGCCGAGATCACCGCGCAGCTGCGCCTGCCTCCCAAGCAAAAAGAAGAAGCGGCATGAAATTCGGTCCCGCCAGTCCGGCCGACGCGATTGGCGGCGTCACCGTGCATACCCTCCGCCAGGGTGCGCTGGTGCTCAAGAAGGGCACCACGATCGGCCCCGCCGAGGTCGAGGCGCTGACCAAGGCCGGCGTCGACGAGATCGTCGTGGTGCGGCTCGACGAGGGCGACGTCTCCGAGGACGCCGCGGCGGCCAGCATCGCGCAGGCGGTGGCCGGCGACGGCGTCAATGTCGAGCGCGCCTTCACCGGCCGCGCCAATCTGTTCGCGGCGCGCCCCGGCGTGCTGGTGATCGATCGCGCCGCGGTCGACCGCATCAACGACGTCGACGAGGCCATCACCTTCGCAACCCTCGCCGCGTTCAAGCCGGTGGTCGAAGGCGAGATGATCGCGACCGTCAAGCTGATCCCGTTCGGCGTCGAGGGGCGCTTGCGCGATGCCGCCGTCGCGGTGGCCGGCAAGGATACGCTGCGGATCGCGCCCTATGTGATCCGGAAGGTCGGGGTGGTCTCGACGCTGCTGCCGGGCCTCGCGCCGAAGGTGATCGACAAGACGCTGCGCGTCACCGCCGAACGGCTCGCGCCGGCCGGCGCCACCATCATCGCCGAGCGCCGCGTGCCGCATGACGAGACGGTGCTCGCCGCCTCGATCAAGGAATTGCTCGAGCTGGGCGCCGAACTCGTCATCGTGTTCGGGGCGTCCGCGATCGCCGACCGCCGCGATGTCATTCCCGCTGCGATCACCGAGATCGGCGGCGCCGTCGAGCATTTCGGCATGCCGGTCGATCCGGGCAATCTGCTGCTGATCGGCAGCGCCGGCGGCGTGCCGGTGCTGGGCGCGCCGGGCTGCGCGCGCTCGCCGGTCGAGAACGGCTTTGACTGGGTCTTGATGCGGCTGCTCGCCGGCATCAAGGTGACGCGGTCGGATCTCACCGGCATGGGCGTCGGCGGCCTGTTGATGGAGATCGTGACGCGGCCGCAGCCGCGCACGGTGCCGGACACCGAAGGCAATCGCAACGTCGCCGCGATCGTGCTTGCCGCCGGTCGCTCGACCCGGATGGGCGGCCCGAACAAGCTGCTCGCCGAGCTCGACGGCAAGAAGCTCGCGCGCATCGTCGCCGAGCAGGCGCTGGCCTCGAAGGCCTCTGAGGTGATCGTCGTCACCGGGCATCAGGCCGAGCTGGTCGAGCAGGCGCTCGATGGCCTCAAGGTCAAGTTCGTCCGCAACCCGGATTTCGCCGGCGGCCTCGCCAGCTCGGTGAAGGCGGGCATTGCGGCGGTCTCTGAGAGCGCCGACGGCGCGATCGTCTGTCTCGGTGACATGCCGCTGATCGACGCGAAGCTGATCGATCGCCTGATCGAGACCTTCGCGCCGGACCGCGGCCATCTGATCGCGGTCCCGGTCAGCGAGGGCCGCCGCGGCAATCCGGTGCTGTGGTCAAGGCGCTTCTTCAAGGAGCTGATGACGCTCGACGGCGACATCGGCGCGCGTCACTTGATCACCAAGCATGCCGAGGTGGTCGCCGAGGTCCCGGTCGACGGCGACAGCGCCTTCCTCGACATCGACACCCCGCAGGCGCTGGAAGCCGCAAGACAGGGCTGAACACTCTCCGCGTCGTCCCGGCGAAGGCCGGGACCCATAACCACAGGATGCAGTTGTTGTGCGACGCTGGGGCTCCAGCGAACTCCATCGCACAAGGCGGTGGTTATGGGTCCCCTGAGTTCACAAACGAAGTGCAACACTTCCTTGAGGAGGTGTTGCCATGGGGCGGACTTACAAGCAGCTCTCTCTGGACGACCGATGCGAGATTGCCTGCCTATCGGCCAATGGCAGCTCGGTCCG